>CALLNY010000031.1 GCA_938005475.1 uncultured Bacteroidia bacterium
ATGTGGTGGATGCGGATGGTTGTGCATTACCTCAAGCATCGGCTACGGTAACTGTAAAGCCTGAACCCACTATTGCTTCCATAACAGGAAATAACACAGTTTGTAATGGGCAACAAGTAACTTTGACAGCGACCAGTGCCCCTCCAGGTGCTACTTTCCAATGGTCTGGACTCACGACCGGTACAGGCTCCTCTATTACCTTTACCCCCGCAACAGATGGCTTCGTATTGGTTACTCCTACTTTAAATGGTTGTGTAGGGAATCCCGATAGTATCTATGTAACGATTACACCTCCTCCTGTTGGAGCAATTACTCAAAAGCCTGCTGGTGCTATTTGTGAAGGGCAATCCGTATGGTTAGTTGCAAGTGGCGGTAAATCTTATGAATGGAGAACTACTCCTGCAGGTCCCGTGATTTCTACGGATGATTCTATCTTTGTAACACCTTCAACGACTACTACTTATTACATAACACCTTTCTTTGATGGTTGCCCCGGCACCCAAGTTTCTCATACTGTAACAGTGAATCCAATTCCAGCGGCACCTACGGCAAGTGGCACGACGATATGCAGTGGCAATACAGCAACCTTAACAGCAACCGCACCCGCTAACGCACAATTTGATTGGTACAACCAAGCTACTGGTGGAACCTTATTACAAACTGGTTCAAGTTATACGACCCCTGTATTAACGAGTACGACAACATATTACGTAGAAGCTATCATATCAGGCTGTACAAGCAGTAGAACAGCGGTATTAGTAACGGTGAATCCAATTCCAGCGGCACCTACGGCAAGTGGCACGACGATATGCAGTGGTAATACAGCAACCTTAACAGCAACCGCACCCGCTAACGCACAATTTGATTGGTATGACGCAGCCACTGGCGGTACATTATTACAAGCGAACTCATCCAGTTATACAACACCAGTATTAACGAGTACGACAACGTATTACGTAGAAGCAATCATATCAGGTTGTACAAGCAGTAGAACAGCGGTAACAGTTACTGTAAATCCTACTCCAGCGGCACCTACTGCAAGTGGGACAACGATATGTAGTGGTAGTACTGCAACATTAACGGCAACGGCTCCTGGGGGTGCACAATTTGATTGGTATGACGCAGCCACTGGAGGTACTTTATTGCAAGCCAATAGTTCCAGTTATACAACACCAGTATTAACGAATACGACAACGTATTACGTAGAAGCGATCATATCAGGTTGTACCAGTACTACAAGAACCGCTGTAACGGTAACGGTGAATCCTGTACCTGTTACTCCTATTGTGAGTGATACTGCAATATGCGGAGGTAATTCTATATTCTTAACGGCTAATGTGCCTGTTGGTGTAGGGGTTCAATGGTATACGGTAGCAACGGGTGGTACGCCTGTATCAACTAGTAATCCTTATGTAACGCCTATCATTACCTCCAGCACGACCTATTACGTGGAAAGTGTATTAAATGGTTGTACGAGTGCAAGAGTGCCTTTGAATATTACGGTAATACCTTTACCTCCTAGCCCGGTTGCGAATGGTACTACTATATGTAGTGGTAACACTGTAACCTTAACAGCAACGGGAATGGGTACCATTTTGTGGTATGATAATGTAACAAGTACAACGCCGGTTCAAACAGGTACAAGTTATGATACTCCAATACTAAATCAGACGACTACCTATTATTTGGAAAATGTGGTAGGGCAGTGTACCTCTGAACGAGTTGCGGTTACGGTGATAGTAACGCCAACGCCAGATGCACCTGTAATAAGCCCTGTTGTTATTTGTAAGGGACAAGCGGCATTTATCAATTTAGGGTCTGTTCCTGGTTTAACTGTGGCTTGGTACGACGTTAATGGAAATTTCATTAGGAATGGTAATAGCCTTCTGACCACACCTTTAATGAATGATACCATTTTCTTCGTGGAATATTTCAGCGGTAACTGTACATCCAGTCGTGTAAGTGTAGGAGTAAGTGTATCGGATAATCCTGTTGCAAGTTTTTATACGAATCCTCCCAAAGATAGTGTAGTAAGTGGCTTAAGTCATGAATATGAATTTATCAATACCTCTCAGAATGGAACTCGTTATGTATGGTACTTTGGTGATGGAGATAGTTTAAGAACGAATAGTTTAACGGGTGTAACACATGTATACAAACCGGGAGTTTATTATCCCATGTTGTATGTGTATAATGATGCAGGTTGTTGGGATAGTGTAAGTTACGGACCAATAGAAGTTACGGATAAATGGACGTTATGGATACCCAGTGGCTTTACACCTAATAATGATGGAGTAAATGACTACTTTGAAATCAAATACATCGGTATTCAAGCGTTAGAGACTGAAATTTATGATCGGTGGGGTAGAGCTGTTTATGTTAATGATAATAAGGGTGTATTTTGGGATGGTAGTCATCAAAACTTACCTTGTCCTGAGGGAGTTTACACATACCATATCAAAGCAAGAACGCTCGATAACAAGTTGATTAAACGCACTGGAACGATAACGTTAATACGCTAATAATGAACACTTGAATTATTAAAAGCCGCCTAATATTTAGGTGGCTTTTTAGTTTTGTAATTTTATTTACTATTTTTGTAAGAGCGTTTAAATGACAATTTTGTGTTACTACAAATTATTTACGTAGCAATCGGGGGAGCAATTGGGAGTATATTTAGATATCTTCTATCTAATCCGATCAATATAACTTTTAAAGAAACGTTTCCATTAGGGACTTTTATTGTCAATTTATTGGGATGTTTTCTGATAGGTATTTTGGTAGGTTTATTTGAAAAACAGGTTTTGTCCAATCCTCTCTATAAACTTCTCTTCATTACTGGTTTTTGTGGTGGTTTTACTACTTTTTCTACTTACGCTTACGAAAGTATTCAACTTTTTAACCTTCAACAGTTCTTCACTTTGTTTTTTTATGTATTTTTAAGTAATGTAGCAGGATTTCTGCTTGCTATGTTAGGGCTCTATTTAACAAAATAATTTTGGGCACAAAAAGTACTTTATGATGGAAAGTAAAAAACCTAATCATAAGAATTCGTAAAAACAAAATATTTTGATTTGAGGGATATTTTTTGTATATTTGCTTTTGAAGAAATGGTATTTTAATTTATCATACAGATTTAAGAACTATATTGTTAAAATTTCGTTCATTTAGAAATATAAAGATTTTTCATGAAAAAAATTGTAATTTTGTTTTGGTGTTTTTATTATACGCTTAACATTTACGCTACTCATATCGTAGGAGCTGATTTGTATTACACTTGCCTTGGCAATCATTTATATGAAATTACTTTGAAGATGTACAGAGATTGTTTAAAAGGGGAAGCCCCTTACGATAGACCCATTTATCTATTTATTTTTCAGAATTCAAATCCACAAAACTATACCATTTACGAGATGTATCCCGATACGGTGCCTGTGAGTTTATCGTGGCAGGGCTGTCTTCCTAATCCACCAAATTTATGTATCTCCGAAGGAACTTATAAATTAAGAGTGTATTTACCACCTCGGATAAAAGGTTACGACATAGCCTGGGCTAGGTGTTGTAGGAATTATGCTATCACAAACTTAACAAAACCATTAGAACGGGGAGTTACTTTCTTGGCTACCATTCCTGGTGTAGAAGTTCTAAATCAAAACTCTTGCAATTCTATGCCAATTTTTAGAAATAGACCTTCTTCTTTTATTTGTGTAAATCAAGATTATTATTTTGATCACGGAGCCGTAGACCCTGATGGGGATTCGTTAGTTTATGAAATTTCTAATCCTTTTGATGGCACTAATACTCAGGGAAGAGGAGTATTTAATTCTACTGTATATCCTGGTACCTCTCCGGTTGTAAATGCAAATAATCCATTAGGTTACAAGCCTTACAATAATGTCCCGTTTGCCCCTGGCTTTTCTTATCTAAACCCTTTCGGTAACAATCAAATTTCTATTGACTCCCAAACAGGTTTACTTCGTATTCGCCCTGGTATGCCAGGTATTTTTGTGATGGCTTTATCCGTGAAAGAATACCGTAATGGCATTCTACTAAGTGAAAACAAGAGAGATATTCAAATACATGTGCTAAATTGTCTTGCCCCTGACCCTCCCCCTCTTATTTCGCATGACTTTGGTAATTTGCCTCATAATGGTGATACTTTGTTTGTAAATGCGAATCAGAATTTTTGTTATAATGTAATTGTTACCGATACAGGTTCCAATCCTATTTTAGAGGCTTTTCCTGCGAATAACGCTTTTGGAGGAACAGGATTTATTCCCCCTTTTGCTTCGTTGACCGTGTCAGGAAATAATCCACTTATTGCCAAAGTTTGCTGGAAACCTACTTGTGATTACGCTAATCAAATTATTCCTATTGTGGTTGGAGCAAAAGATAAAAGCGAATGTTTAAACCATAACCCTATCTTTGATACTATCTTCGTAAAAATTACAGCTCCTTATCTTCCGCCCCCTACGGTCACTTTTGATCTCAACGGTACAACCTATTCTAATGATACCATCTTCGCATGGTTAGATGGTAATCTTTGTTTTAAGTTCAGTATTATTAACCCTCCTAATGTGGGAGCTAACAACATTACTTACGATTACGAATTTTCTAACTATGGTTCTTCACCTCCTACTGTTTCCGATATCCTCAGGATTGGAGATACTTTAAGTGGTAGAATGTGTTGGACACCCAATTGCGATGTTCTCCAAGATACGGTTGTAGTAACGGTTATAGGTAGAAATCAAGATTTATGCCCACCGAACAATCAGTCTCAAAATCAAATTTTTATAGTAGTTCAACAACCTTTTAACCCGCCCCCAACTCTCATCCATGATTATACCGGTTTAATCTTAGTTGGTGATACTATTCAAACAGTATTAGATTCTACAATATGTTTTACTTTTGAGTTAAGGGATACTTTACCTGCTTCTCGTTTGGATGTACGAGTGAAAGCTGAGCTCATATCGGGAAATACTTTAAATACTCCTTCTTTGCAAATTCTTGACAAACAAGATACTTTGATTGTAGGAAGAATCTGCTGGAAACCAGGTTGTGAAGCAGTAGAACAAAAAGTTAGAATTGTTGTTGTGGGATTGGATTCTTCATTATGTTTGTTAGATTATGAATTGATGGATACGAGTTACGTTTATGTGAAAGGTCCTGAAAACTTACCCCCTGTAATAAATTACAATTTGGGTAATCAAAATTTGAGTAATGATACTTTATTTTTGAATGTCAAACAGAATGGTTGTTTTGAGGTAACATTAATCGATGTTCAACCTGATGTTGTCGGAACCCTACAAGTTCAAACAGAGAATTCATTAGGTATAAATCTTCAAGTGATAAGCAATGAAGGTGGTATATTGAAAGCCATTGGTTGTTTTAAGCCTGGTTGTGAAGTTTTGAATCAAACGGTGTTGATAAAACTGATAGGTAGTAAAAAGTTTGATTGCGCCCCAACGCTCTATGATGTAGATAGTTTTTATATTCAAATTTTAGAGCCTGAAAATAACCCTCCTATGATACGGCATATTTTTCAGACTCCTGAAGTTGCTCCAAATACGATTAGCGTAGAACCTGGACAAAAAATTTGCTATACCATTGAACTTATAGACCCTGATTCTTTGGCTTTATTAAATGTGCAAGGTTTAACTGCAATGTTTGAACCGAACTATGGCTACGGTGGTAACGCTGTTTTTATAGATACTATCATCACACCGAATCGACTAACCGTTAACATTTGTATGACACCTAATTGTTATTCACGTAAAGTTACAGAGACCTTAGTTGTGTGCGGTTATGATACTACCACTTGCTCCGAGAAATATGTTGTTTGTGATACGATTACCTTACAAATCAGGGATTGCTTGTTGAGTTTTCCGAATGTGTTCACTCCTAATGGAGATGGGGTGAATGATTATTTTCAACCATTTGCATTGGAAGGTATTCTTAACTACAAAATGAAAATTTATGATCGTTGGGGCGAACTTCAGTATGAAACTGACAACTCAGGAAAATGGAACGGTAATAGACCTAATGGCAAACCTTGCGTGGAAGGGGTTTACTTTTTTGTGTTAGATTTTACTTTGCATCACGGAACCGGTGCTCCTATTACTGGTAGATTTTTTAACCATTTTACATTATTACGTTAAAATACCTTTTCCATCACAAAAAGAGTATTGTTATTATCGTAGAATTATAAATTTTCTAATTCATTGGATGACCTCATATCATGGATTTTGAGTTATTGTTAAATTTTATTTTCAAAATCACCAGAATTAAACGTTTTTTTTTAGAATTTTGTTGTTCAACACATCCTATAAAGTTTATGAGCAAGCTGGGCAAGGTATTAGTAGCAATGAGTGGGGGCATAGATAGTTCCGTTGCGGCGGTCATGTTGCATGAACAAGGCTATGAATTAGTGGGGATTACTATGAAAACATGGGACTATGCGACTTCAGGAGGCTCAAAAAAAGAAACGGGCTGTTGCAGTTTAGATTCTATTAACGATGCTCGTGACGTGGCTGTTCGCTTAGGTTTCCCCCATTATGTATTAGATATACGAGAAGAATTTGGAGAATCTGTCATTAACAATTTCGTTGATGAGTATCTAGCTGGAAGAACTCCAAACCCGTGTGTGATTTGTAATACTTACATTAAATGGGAAGCACTCCTCAAAAGAGCAGAGCTTTTAGGTTGTGAATACCTTGCTACTGGTCATTATGCCAATAAACGTGAAGAAAATGGGCGATGGGTCGTCTCAAAAGGCATAGACCACCACAAGGACCAATCTTACGTTTTATGGGGTTTAAGTCAAAGTGCATTGAAAAGAACCCTTTTTCCTATGGGTCTATATAAAAAAGAAACTATTCGTGAGATGGCTAAAGCAATGGGCTTCTATAACTTAGTAAATAAATCTGAATCTTATGAAATATGTTTTATACCAGATAACGATTATCGCAGTTTCTTGAAACGTAAAAGACCCGAATTAACTTCTTATTTAAAAAATGGCAATTTTGTTTTGTCCAATGGTGAGATTGTGGGAAAACATGAGGGATATCCTTTTTATACAGTTGGGCAAAGAAAGGGACTTATTCCAATGGGCGAACCTTACTATGTAATTGACATCAAGCCTGAAACGAACACCGTAGTTATCGGAAAAAAAGAGGAGTTACTACAAAATTATACGAAGGTACGAGGTCTTAATTTAATAAAGTATGATAACTTATATGAAGAACACTTGACTGTTACTAAAATTCGTTATAAACATGAAGGTGCAGCTGCCACAGTAAAACAAATTGATGAAAATCATGCGGAAGTTATATTTCATGAACCTGTAGAAGCTATAACACCGGGACAATCGGCTGTTTTTTATGAAGGAGACGATGTACTCGGAGGGGGGTGGATAATGAAGAAATAAATTTTTTAATAAGATTTTTGTTTAACTTGCCAACTAAGTAAAACTATTTTTAATTTTGCATTTTATTTCAAACCAAAAATGCAAAATAACCAATTTAGTGTAAATCAAGAACTTGCAAAATTATGGAATCATAGAAAAACGATTTTGGTTTTTACATTCTCCGTCGGCATATTAGTAGCATTAATTACATTATTTTTTGATGACGAATACTCTTCTAATGCTATTTTTATACCCCCCAATTTCAGTGACGTCAAATCTATGACCTATACCAAATCTAGACCTTTATCAGTAGGTGCAGGTGGAGACATGGACATAGAAAGGATGATTACTATTCTTAGTTCTGATAATGTAAACCATCATATAATTAAAAAATTTAATCTTTATCAACACTATGACATAGATACTTCTAATAAAAAATCCGCATACAAAAAAGTTATTTCAAAATTAGAAGATAATATCAAGATTTCTACTATGAAATATACTGCTGTTCAGGTGTTAGTTTATGATAAAGACCCTAAAATGGCTCGCGATATTGCCGCGGAATATATACTGATTGCTGACTCTCTCATAGAATCGATGGCAAAAAGAAAAGAAAACCTTGAAAATTTGAACCGAAACATAGAAGAACTTGTTTTAGAAAAACAAAAAATTATAGATTCTTTAAAGTACTATCGAAAAAACTACAAAGTTTATCATTTTGATGATATGTCTGATGGAATAGCTAACCTCCTTGCCCCCAAAATCAATGACCCATGGTTTGCTGAACTTTATGATAAAGTTTATGGATTAGAAATTCGTTTAAATCGTCTTGATGATTTGTATAACCTTATGTTAGAAGAGCAAGAATTACGCCGAAGACACCTAGAAGCAGTTCCCAGTTTGATAGATGTTGTCAGTGTGCCTTTAATTCCTATTGTGAAAGCAAGACCGCAAAGATTACTTATTATTGCGAGTAGTATGTTTTTAGCTTTTGTGGTAGTTTGTTTATATGTAATCTTCAAAGAACAAGAAAAAGTATATGTCATTTAAAATCTTTGTATGAACAAAACTTCCAGTGATGAAGAGTTATATGATTACGTAGTAATTGGAAGTGGTTTTGGTGGAGCGGTCTCTGCTATGCGTCTTGCTGAAAAAGGTTATAAAGTACTCGTTATAGAGAAGGGCAAACAATGGGATAATCAAGATTTCCCTAAATCAAATTGGAATATAAAAAAATTTTTGTGGATTCCGTTCTTAAAATTTTTTGGTTTTCAACAACTTACCTTTTTTAAGGAGGTATTTATTTTAAGTGGAGTGGGGTTGGGAGGCGGTTCATTAGTTTATGCCAATACTCACATGGTTCCTGATAAAAAGGTTTTCCAAAACCCTGCATGGTCTTCCAAGATTAACTGGGAAAATGATTTATACCCTTTTTATGAGGTAGCCCAAAAAATGTTGGGAACCACTGTTTATCCTGAGGAAGCAATTGAAGATAGCTACTTAAAAGAAGTTGCTAAAGATTTTGGTAGAGAAAATACTTATCAACAAGTACCTGTTGGTGTATACTTTGGAGAAGTTGAAACTGCAAAAGATCCCTATTTCAATGGATTAGGTCCGTTAAGAAAAGGATGTATTCGTTGTGCTGGATGCATGGTAGGTTGTAGATTTAATGCAAAAAATACATTAGATAAAAATTATCTTTTTTTCGCCCAGTATTATGGAGCCAAATTCCTCGTAGAACAAAAAGTAGAAAAAATACAATGGAGCGATACAACACAAGAATATACTATTTTCACAAAAGGTACTGCCAAACCAAAACAAACCTATACTGTTCGAACAAAAGGTATTGTGGTAAGTGCGGGAGTGTTGGGAAGTATGGAATTGTTACTTGCACAAAAATATCACTACAAAACTTTGCCTAATTTATCAGACCGCCTTGGAGAACAAATTCGGACTAACTCTGAAATGATTGCAGGCGTCGTTTGTACAGAAAAAAAAGTTAACAATGGGGTTGCAATAACTTCAGTTTTTAATGCGGATGAAAATACGCATGTTGAGGTGGTGAAATATCCTGATGGTTCTGGTTTAATGGCTAGACTTGGTGTATTAGCTACGGGCAATGGATCTCCGATTGTAAGAACGATTAAACTACTCGGGAATATTATTACGCAACCTATTGCTTTCTTAAAAACTTTTTTCAATCTTAAGGGTGCTTCCAATACCGTCATATTGCTTATTATGCAATCGTTAGATAGCTCCCTTAAAATGAAATGGAAAAAAAGTTTATGGGGAAATCTCTATTTTGAAAGTGAAAAAGGAAAAAAAATTCCTTCGTTCATTGAAATGGGTCAAAGAGTTTTATTTGCTTATGCACGAAAAGCTAAAGGTATTCCGATGAATTCTGCTCCAGAAGTGTTATTGGGTATGAGTACGACTGCCCATATTTTAGGGGGTGCTTCTATGGGAGAAACTCACGAGCAAGGTGTTATTAATGAAAACTTTCAAGTACATGGTTATCCAAATATGTACATTTTAGATGGATCTGTGATTCAAACCAATCTAGGTGTAAATCCTAGTCTTACTATAACTGCTTTAGCCGAGTTTGCTATGTCTAAAATTCCTGATCATCCAGAGAACACTTACCCAAAATTAGAAGATTTGATGAGAATAAATGAAATTAAAAGAAGCAACTAACATATGGGCTAGCTGCTTTGGATTTTTAAGTTACCTTATTGTAAATACTCTTTATTGTTTGAAGTTAGTACATTTTCTATTACAGTACCTTTTAATAGTTTTTGGAGGATATCTGCAACGGATTGACCACCGAGTATAGCGAGGGGAGCCATAGATTCTGCCATTTTTTCGGCAAGTGCTTTATCACCAAAGGCTTGTAAAGCCGCTATCAAATCGGGGGAAATGGCTTTAGCTTTTTCTATGATTGCATTTTTCTCTGCTTCTAATAATTGTATTTCTAATGCTTGTTGTTGAGCGTCGGCTTCTAGTTTTAACTCTTGTTGTTTACGATTACGTTCAATCTCCCTTTGGGTAGCTTCGTCTAGTAACTTTTGTTTTTCTAATTCCAACTGGTACTGCTCTTTCTGATTTTCAATTTGAGCTTTGATTTGAGCAAGGCTTAATTCTAATTGTTTAGCATTTTCTTCAATTTGAAGGTCAATTTTTCTTTTATTAGTTTCGGAGATAAGTTCTGCGAGGGATTTTTCTATTGAAGTTTTTTCTTTGGTGAACTCAAAATTTCGTTTTTCTTTTGAGATTTTAAGTTCTTGATTCATAACATCTTGCTGTGCATCAACGAGCATTTTCTCTATTTCTGTATCGGCTATACTAATGTCAAGGACTTCTACATCATAGATATGCATACCGTTTTCCTCAAAAGTTATACCAGGTCTTTTTCCATCAACGGCTTCCCCTAATATACTATCACGAATGATTTGAGTACCGTTAGAGAAAATGTCCATTACTGTGCGTTTCTTGCAGATATTTCTAAGCCTTGAACGTAAGTGCTCCGTTAAAAATTTTACGTAATTTTCTACGTTGAACCATTTATTTTCATCACCTTCAAAATTTACACGATAGGAAAGTTTAATGTCAATTTGGCAGAAATCACTGGACTCAACGCTTACAATATCGGAGACTTTGTTGTTGAGTACTCTTAAATAAACGGATTTTAATACGTTGGCATCGGTTTTAGGGGTACCTGTTGAAAGTTCAAAGGTTTGTAGGTCTTCATCATATTCCAGTAAGTAACTTACGGGTCCTTTCAATACTTTTCTTTCACCGGTTTTAGAGATGACTTGTACGGCGTAGCCATTCCAAATATTTAAACAGACAGCACCTTCGTACTTGGAGTCTATGGTGATGGTTCTGGGTGGTGTATAGGTTGTACTTCTTTCAATACTATCACTCACATGGCTGGGGGCGGCTTCTTTTTGAGTGGCAAGAGCTTGAGTGGAAGTGACCATTTTTTGTTCTTCTACGAAGGATTGTTGTTGTCCTTTTAAAAGATTTTTAAGCATTTGATTGTATTCTAGGGCTTCTTGGTTGCCAGGAAACCATAATTTTACTTTGTGAGGTTCAATAATTCTACGAACTAGAACTTCGGTTCTGGGGTCAGGTAAGAACATACAAGGTCCTCTTTTCAAGGATATTACACCTGTTAAACGATTGAGATAATACCTACCTTCTCCTTTGGGAATGGCTACAGAATAAATTTTTTCGTGTGCACCGTATTTTATGAGGGCGTGTTCAGGGCGAGGATAGTAAATCATTTGCTCTTTACCAGTTATAAAAAGTTCATCTCCTTCTTTATATTTTACACCATTTTCTTCGTAAGGAGCAATGACTTTAATGTAAATGCCTGATATTTCGTTGAGTTCAATAGCTTTAAATTTTCGGTTATTGTTAACCACAACAAATTCTTCGGTAGGCTCAGGGAAAACCACATCAGGACCTTTTACATATCTTTTGTTACCGTTCTCATCTAAAAGTATACAGTATTCCATTCTTTCAAGGGTTACGGCTTCTCTGACATATTCTCCTGTTTCCGTACGAACGACTTCTACACCGGTTGGCGGGATATAAAAGGAGACCATAGTCCCTTTGATAATGAGTTGTTTACCGATGGTGAGGTCTTCAATTTGATTGGCAAGGATTTCAGATTCAGAGCCATCTTTTGTTTTGATGACAGAATTAGCCCAATTTTTTTTGGCTTCGTCTTCATCGTAAACTTTTACTACGAGGTATTGATTGGAACGTAAATGGTGCCCTTTGATTACTTTTGCCATTTGCCCTGGCCACAATGCAAAACTAATCGGACCTGGCGTGTTCACTTTACGACCAACGTTCAATTCTGCTAGATTATTGGTTGTTCCCGATTTAGGTTGTTTCCCGTCGGTGGGAGGATTTTTTAATACAATATACCAACCTTCGGGAGCCGTTACAAAAGTCTGAATAGCAGTCTCTAAATTGCAAATCACAAACTTTTTAATCCTTTCATCAAATACAACGGGCTTATCCGTATTCGCTAAACTGGTCTTATAAGGACCGACGTACACGTTAATGTTGCCTTTGGTTTGGTCTGATATAAACGCAAACTCATTCGGGGCAAGTACTAAATCTCTTTCTCTGGTTTCGTTTGACATGTTTTTGGGTTTTAATAATCTGTAACTCAATGATAAGTACTGAATATTAGTAAGTGAACCTACTAACTTTATTTAATATGTCATCAGTGTCATGGGATTCAAATTGAATTTTTAATAAGTTCTCTGCGACCCAAGAATTGGCTTGGTAACTTTCTTTGGGATTTCTCTTAAACCAACAAAAGTATATTAATTGGGAAAGATTATGATAAAAGTTCACTAGTCACGGATTTTATTGCCGATAATAACCAAAGTAGTGATAACAATAATAAAAGTGATAGCTCCTGCAATAAGAGCCGCCATAATTCCTGTGAAAAAGGGGATATAAGGAACAATAAATGGAAAAGCTACTAAAGACCAAAATAAAGCAAAGTATAACATTAATTCTGCTCTTCTACGGTAGGTTTGTGATTTCAAATAGTTGATGATTAGAAAAACGGATAAAAGAAAAGCCCCAATAACTAAGTATGTCGGTATACTAAGTAACTTAACAATCATTACCCCTATTACCGTGAGAATTATAAATTTAATTAAATTTCCTGATGTGATTTCCATGTGTTCTTTAATGTTTATACGTAAAATTACATAAAAAAGTTACGAAAGCAGAAATTTTTCTGATATTTTTTTTATTTCTTGAAAATCTACCTTATTGAACCAAGTAATCTGCTTATTTTTTTTGAACCAAGTAAGTTGTCTTTTTGCATATTGTCGTGTTTTACGATAAATAATTTCTTTTGTTTCTTGGAAGGTCTTTAAGCCGTTTAAATAGTCTATTACTTCATAATAACCAATGGCTTCAAATGCTTTTAAATGTAAAGGATACTGTTGCAATAACTTTTGAGTTTCTTCAATCAGACCCTCCAAAAACATTTGTTCAATTCTTAAATGAATATTTGTTTCTAGTTTTTCCCAACCTAAATCTAATCCTATCCATAGAATGTTGTATTTAGGACGTTTATTTTGTTGGTTCCAGAAGGATAAAATGGATTTTCCAGAAGTCATAAATACTTCTAATGCACGACTTAAACGTCTAGGATTTTGGGTATCCAAGTGGTTTAAAACTTGGGGGTCTTTTGATTTTAATTCGTCTAACAGAAATTGAATTCCGTATAATTCATAGTTTTGTTGGATAGTATTTCGTACTTCTTTTGGGATATTAGGTAAGTTATCTAATTCATGAGCTATTGCTTGGAAGTAGAGCCCTGTACCTCCGGATAGAATAATAGGACAAGAAGCTTGCTGAATAATATTATCTGCTTGAATTTGAATGTCTTTGGCTGTAAAACTTTCGTAGGGAGTAAGAAAATCCACCAGATGATGTGGTGCTTGGATTAACTGATACGGAGTAGGTTTTGCTGTACCAATACTAAAATCTAAATAAATTTGGCGGGAATCCAAATTGATAATTTCGGCTTGTAAGTACTGGGCTAATTGGATAGATAGCTGTGTTTTTCCTGAGGCTGTTGGACCGACAATGGCAATAATTTTTTTCATTTTATGACGTTAATTTCAGGTATCCAGAAGGTACCATTTTCTGTTTCTATTTTATACCAAAAATCTTTTTTGTTTATTACTAAACCTATTTGGGGGGTTGTAAATTCAATTTCGGAGCGAGCGGCAAACGAATTTATTTCATAAACGGTAGAATTGCTAGGCAAGAAGACCCACTCCTGAAGTAAGTAATAAGCTTTGTAGTAGTAAAACACTCCCAAGTTGATTATCAATAAAATGGTGTAAAAAGTTTTTTTGTAGTTAATCATAGGGGTTATAACTAAAATAAGCGTAGCATTAAGCATTATTATACCTAGTAAGGACCAAATCAAAGATTCTTGGGTTTGATAATAAAAATTTAAAATAGGATTTTCAGATTGAGGATTTAGTTTAGCGAGATAAATTAGTGTATCGTTGTTTCGGGGATAGTGATTGTTCCATAATTGTTGAAGTTCTTGGGGAGAAGCAGGTTCTTGAAAGATTTTTACATATAGCCTTTTTAGTTTGGATTTATCCAAAGTATAAGAATCATACTTATTTGACTGACAAATAGTTAATGTATAACTAAAAAAAAATAGCACCAAAAAGAGTATTTTTTTGTTATTTGTAAGAGTAAATGTTGTAATTTTGCGAAACATTTTGGGAATAGAGATTAACTAGTCTTCGCAAAATTAAAAAAAAATAGATTCCGTAGCTCAGTTGGTAGAGCATTTGCCTTTTAAGCAAAGGGTCATGGGTTCGAATCCCATCGGAATCACTAGGTTAGAATAAAGATTCCGTAGCTCAGCTGGTAGAGCATTTGCCTTTTAAGCAAAGGGTCATGGGTTCGAATCCCATCGGAATCACTAGGTTAGAATAAAGATTCCGTAGCTCAGTTGGTAGAGCATTTGCCTTTTAAGCAAAGGGTCATGGGTTCGAATCCCATCGGAATCACAAAGCCCAGATGGTGGAATTGGTAGACACGCTACTTTGAGGGGGTAGTGCTCGTTAGAGCATAGGAGTTCGAGTCTCCTTCTGGGCACTCCATAATATTTATTTCCTATGGAATATATCAATTTTGAGTCTTTATTAAAAAGATAGAAAGAAATTAAGTCTGATTATCAATCTAAAAAACCATTTCGTTATGTGATGTTTGAAAACTTTTTTATCCAGATAAAGCAGAGGAAATTTTGAGCAATTATCCAACGATAAAAGAGGGGATATGGGATGGTACAACGTATATTGATCAAAAAAATAAGTTTCAAAAGACTAAATTTGAAGAAGGTAGTGTAATGGATAAAGTTTTTAAGGAGTTAAATTCCCCACAATTTTTAAATTGGCTTTAAGAAGTTACAGAAATAGAAGTTAGTCTTATTGGTGACGAAGAGTTATTTGGTGGGGGGCTACATCAATCTATAGCTGGAGCTTTTCTTAATGTTCATGTAGATTATAATATTCATCCTAAAACTAAATATCATAGAAGATTAAATGTTTTAGTTTATATGAATAAAGACTGGAAAGACGAATATGAAGGGCATTTAGAGTTATGGGATTTTACGGATAAAAATAATGGAAAATTACTTGATAGATACGCACCTTTATTTAATCGTTGTGTAATTTTTGAGACAAATGAAATTTCCTATCATGGACATCCTAAACCACTAAAAACTCCTAAAGGAGTAAGTAGAAAATCTCTTGCGGCGTACTATTATACCAAAACAAGAAATGAAAATGAAATTGCCCCTGAACACAACACAATATATGTAAATACGGAAGGAATTTTTGGTCAAATTAAAAGATTTCAGTCAGGGGTAATTGCCTTTTTAGAAAGAATAAAAATTTTAAAAAGTAAATAGTTGTCCCTAAAAAAGTCAATTTTAGGATATTTTTCATCAAGAGCCTATCAAAGTTTAAAAATCATCAAATTTGTACTTTTCTAATAAAAAGAACATTTCCTCTTGCTCAAAAGTATTTCTATATTCTTGAGTATCAAAACCTGCATCAGCATTCAAGAATAAGCCTTCTGTTGGTATATCAGCTTCCGCAAGCCAGTCCCCTGATTATCTGATAAACACAGAAAATTAGTGCATTCATCGGCTCTCCTTGCCTGAAAGCCCACCGCTTCCCCTCCCTGATGAGCCCTCGTCTGTATGCCATCTAATTGAACACAAGACAGGTCTAAGTTATTTTTGTACTTTTTCAATAAAGATACCCATAGCCTTTTCCAAGAACCATCACGCACCCAGCGACTAAAATGATAATGAACCGATTGATAGGTATAAGTACCCCTCAATATATTGTTTTATCGGCAATTCTCGCCACTGACAGCTAGTTTTCAGCCGATAAAAGATACAGATACGATACCTATACGTTTCTCTTTACTGAGAGCTACTCCCTTTTTCCAAAAGAAAGATAGGGTAAAATATATTTTTTTATCTTATCTTTGCTCAAGATGCTCATCTTTGAATAGTTTTTTCCCCAAACAAAAGTATTCTTTTTTGAGCATCTTTCTAAATGTTTGTCTTGCAATACGATAAATAATTTCGATAATCTTTGACAAGCTCGATATCAATAGTACTCGTTTTATTCACGGGTAATTAAGTTTATACTTTAGAGTAGAAATCTAATTCAATGTAGCTACTCAATTATCTTTTTGCAAGCTCAATGAGTAGTTTATCAGTTCCCTAATCTGGGGTTGCGTACCGAAATCCAAGAAATAACTAAAAACTCTGCGATAATAGTAAAATCAGCACCTCTTGGACATGAGTCTTGAAGTGCTGAAAACTTTAAATTCCCTATTCAATTTTTATAATTAATCCCGAGATTTCATATATATGTGTGCTTTGATAGCCTCTATTTCTTTATTTAATTGCTCTAATTTTCTTTTTAACTCTGCATTCTCCTGGATTAACTCCTCATTCTTTTTATCCAACTCCTGCACGGCTTTTACCAAAGGCATGATAAAATCTCCGTAACGCAAAGAATACACTTCGTTAGCATTGCGGGGTTTCTCTAAGCCCGGAAAATCAAATCCGCAATGATTTGCCGCTTTTTCTACATCTTGGGCAAGAAAACCGATGAAACGCTCTTGTTTTATTTGGCTATGGTCAATATTTTTGACGATACTATCGGGGGTGCCCCAGATTTGATGGAGTATTTCCGGGTTTTGATTATAAGTAACCGGCTTTAATTGTTTGATGAATGCCAGTCCTGGTACATTTTCCTGGATATTAAACTTATAACGTGCATCGGAATACGTAGTTATACTAGTTACTTGCGCCCGTATTTGAGTAATAGCGGTATTCCCTAAAAGCACCTGATGATCGGCTGTACATTGCCCGTTAGCAATATTGGCGCCCAACATGGTTACATTGGTACGATTTACCGTTGGATAACTATTGTATCCTACGAAAGTGCATTGATTAAAATCTACTCCCGTAGATCCATAACCTGCATACCTTCCTATTGCTGTATTATAGTTTCCGGTGGAATTGTAATAAAGTGCGCCTGAACCACTTGCTGTATTATAGCTTCCGGTGGTATTGGAAAAAAGTGCCTGGTAGCCCAAAGCAACATTGTCGTCTCCTGTCGTATTCGAATAAAGTGCTTGGTAACCAATACCTACTCCCCAATTGTTACTATGGTCATCGCTATTTCCTGCCTGGTAGCCTAAAAAAGTAGAAGCATCTCTCGTAATCCCTATTCGCCCTGCTTTTGCGTTATCAACTTTGAAGTTTAAGGGTGTGTTATCCGTTGTACCAATAAAATGTGTACCATCTACGGTGCCTGCATTACCCGTTAACGACCAACGATTGTTAAATGAGTTCCAATCTCCTGAACTTAATAACCCTGTTGCTGTTCCGCTTGCCGTAGCTATGTTGATGGTAGTTCCAATCCCTATTACCGCATTGGTTCCTCCTGTAATGGTAACCCCACTCGTAGTTGTACTTAAATTCCCCGTGCTTGATGCAACATACTTGGTGCCGTTATGCTTTAAAATTTTATTATTGCTTGAACCTGTAACGTCTATATCATTTGTATAATCCAAAATCACTGAGGAAAAGGACCAACCAACTTATAAATCACTAAGGCAACATCTTAATAAAATTTCTTAAAAATATACAGCGACATTTATTGTCGCTATTATATTTTAGCTTTATGCCATCGAAGATAGATATGTAATACAATTTATCCTCGAAACCTATAATATTGAAGCGTTCAAGCAATATTTGTAAACGATAACAAAACCATGACATCAGAAATAGAACCAATGCCATCGTAGATAGTGTTTGTTCCATTCTAATGCAGGCAAAGGCAAATGAATTGTATCCAAAACAAAAAATAAAATTTTAAGTACCTTTTTATTAGTAATAATTTTAGAGCAATTCACATCGGGAGCGAAGTACCATTGTCTAAATTCTCTTTGGAGAATGATTTTTTTGTCTATTTTTCCGTATTCACCTTCTAGCCCATGAGCACCGTATCCTACTGCAAAGTTAAGCCAACGAGGGAAACGGTTCGTTTGATTTAGAAAAGCAGGTATATCTACAACTAACCAGTAGGTTTGCCCGTTGTAATCTTTAAAGATGGAAGTAATTCCTTTACCAAAAAGATGAGGGTATTGATTGGCATAAGCGGTTCTATGAAAGGAGAATTTCCATTGAATACGTTGTTCATTAAAAGCCCAAACATTCACTGCGGATAGTAAGGAACCTGATGCATTGGCTATTAAATCTGTCCAGGAGGCACCCCATTTTTCAGTGAAACCATCAAAAATTTCTAATGGTGCTTGAAAAGTAAACCCTGCTAGAGCTGTAACTATCCCTCTTGTACTCCGTTTATGCCCTGCCCAAGCCAATAATTCATTGACCATTTTAGATTGATGATAGGCTGTCCATGCATGCCCTACTTTATCTACTTGTTTCCACTCTTTAGAATCATCAAAAAAATGAAACTTTGTTTTCGGTACATTAGCATACCATGAAATCCCTGTATACGTGTATAACCCCCCAACTACTCCAATACTTGTACCTGCAACAATCCAAGTTTTGTTAGCATTGGGCATAGTGTCGTTATCCCAAAACCCTTGACCCATTATCTTAAATGGCATTAAAAAAAATAGTATATATAACTTCATTTTTCATAGGTTTTGATTTTGATTAAACGGACTTGCGTAGTAATACTATCTTTTGTTCGAGAAAATACTAAAATATCAGGTTTTAGAGTATCTATGTTCAATGGAATTTCAAAGTTTGTTTCGCTTTTATGGGTGTACAATTTTTGAGTTTCTGTATCTATTCTCCATTTGCCTTTTTCTAAACTACCATTCAATTGGATTTCGTAGGTGTTGTCTTTATTAAAAAGGAAATAGGAATTAGGTCTTAATTTTTGTATTTCTTCTTGTAATCGGTCGGTATCAACAGACTTTGTCATTCCATGAATTCTATAATTATCAACAAGCCATTTTCCGTGTAGAAGTTTCTCTTGTGAGGAATGTTCATTACAGGCACATAAAAATAAAATAAAATAAACACAGAGTATACTTCGGGGCAACATATTTTTATGCAAAAGTAAAGATTTTATTATTACTTACTCCATTCCCAAGCCAAAATTCCACATGCTATGGCTACATTCAAAGACTCAGCTTTACCTGATTGAGGAATGCTTATGCTTTGTGGTATTTTTGGGTTCCATTCGGAGATTAGACCACTCGCTTCATTTCCCAACACAATAAATTGGTATTGTTTTATAGGAATTTGCGTAATAGGAATGCCTGAAAGTTCTGATTTTAACATTTTTGAACTATATTGCTTGATTATATTTGGAACAGAAACATAATAAAAAGGAACGCGAAATATAGCTCCCATGCTTGCCCTCACTACTTTCGGATTGTAAATCTCTACACATTCATGTAAAATGACCCCATCAATATTAAATGCGTCGCAAATTCTTAATATTGTCCCCAAATTACCAGGGTCTTGGACATGGTCTAATACAAAAAATTTTTTGTTGTGAATATCTTGGGGGAAGGTATGTTCAATTTTCGCAGCAACTGCTAATACTCCTTCCGAATTTTCTAACTGGCTTAATCTCTTAAATTCATTCTCTTTACAAATATATCCTTCGATCATCGTACCTAAATCTTCAAGATTATGTAAATCTAATTTTTCTGATATTACGACTGCCCGCAAAGGAACTTTTTCTTTGATTGCTTCTGCCAACAATTTTTTCCCTTCTAACAAAAAAAGACCTTCCCGTTCTCTATCTTTTTTGTTTTGAAGCCTCGAAAAATATTTTAATTTATTTTGACTGATAGGAATAAACGGCATGTTTTGAATAAACAATTTTACAAATTTAGAACCTTTAAGACGAAAAATTTGTAATTTTGCAAAAAAAATGGAAATGAGAAATTTACTTTTTATTGTTCTCGTTGGGATACAATTAGGGTACAGCCAACATAATAAAATAAAATTAGAGCCCGTCTCGTTATTAAATGTAATTCATATTCAAGAACTTAAAGATGAGCCGAGTATAACTTTAAAAAATATAGAAATTCACGAGCCAGGGATTAAGGAAAGTAAACAAAAGCAACAAACACAAAAAAAGGCTTCAGAAGCGGATAGTACTTCTTATACTCGAATAAAAAAAACAATGGTAAATGAACCGATTTTGGAAGGTACTTATCCAGGTAACATTGCGGGTTCAGGCATACCATTAGACAACCACCTTGCAATATCCAAGGCAGGCAAAATTGTGGCGGTGCAGAACTCCAATTTTGGGGTCTACAACACCTCAGGGCAATCACTACAACAAAAAACATTAGATGCTTTGTCACAAAGTTTAGGTTTTAACAACGCAAAATATGACCCCCGAGTGATTTATGATCCCCTTCATGACCGCTTCATTATAGTGTACTTAAATGGTTCATCAGCAAATAATTCTCGAATTATAGTGGGGTTTTCAGCTACCAATGATCCAGCTGGTGCGTGGTTTATGTATGCTCTTTTAGGAAATCTAAAAGATAACCTGCTCATTACAGAAGATGTTTGGACAGACTACCCATCAATAGGTATTTCTACAGAAGAACTTTTTATAACAGGAAATTTATTCACAGATGCAGGCGTATTTAAAGGTGCAGGTATATGGCAAATCCCTTTAAGTGAAGGTTATATGGGAACTACCCTCAACCCCGTTGTTTACATTACTTATTATTTTTCTTTGATGCCTGTCACAGGTGCTACCCAACCTTACGGTCCCGATATGTATTTTATTCGTACAAACATAGGCAATGGTAACCAAATTCATATACATTATCTAACCAATTCCGAAGCGAATGGGGGCGTGTTAAACCCTCCCGTTACTATACCAACTATGCTTAATTACAGCATGCCACCTGATGCCCCCCAAAAAGGTACCACCCTAAAATTAAGTACTAATGACAACCGCATCCAAACTGCTTATTTGGAAAATAATATTATCGTGTATGCTTTCAATACCGGACTAAACGGGCGTTCCTCTATCTATTACGGAACTATCTACCTGAATAGCATGGGATTAAGTTTTGCGTTCGCTGACGCTATCTACATTACAGATTCCCAGTACTCTATTGCTTTTCCGTCGGTGGTGTATGCAGGTTGTGGAAGCCCCGCAGGTAATAATTCTTTACTTTTCGTGGATTTCTCCTCCCCAAATAACCGACCAGGAATTGGGGCTTTTGCTATTGATGCAAATGGGGATTATTCGGATATGTTAATTGCTTTTGAAGGGACAGGGCAAATCGGATTCGGTACCAATAGCCCTTACCGTTGGGGAGACTACTCAGGCGGCGCATTACGTCAAGATGGTTCTAATCAAATTTGGTGCTATGGAGCAGTCGGTTCTGTAACTGGTTTTAATACAGGTAGACTAGCGCATTTCTCCACAGACCTATGCCAATCTACTAACATTCAACCTAATACAACTACTCATCAAGAATTATCAGTTTATCCTGTGCCATGTTACAATGAAGTAACGGTAACTTTTCCTGTTGAGAAAACAGGTGAACTATCGGTAAATTTATTAGATATCCACGGCAGATTCATCCGTAATCTAGTGACCGATAAATTATACCAAGGTACTGCCCAATTTACTATGTCTGTCAATGAACTTCCCAAAGGAACTTATATTCTTCAAGTTCAAAAAGATAATAAAATTTTAGCAAAAAAGAAGATTGTAAAGGAATAATGGCACAAAATTTGAACGCATAACTAACATATTAAAAATTATAATTATGAAACTTTTAGTTCTTTGCATTTTAATGAGTTTTAATTTTACAATATTTGCGCAAAGTTTTTCATTTATTGCAGTAAATGGAGACGTACAATATGAGGAAAAAGGTACTTGGAAAAAGCCTTTATCAGGGACCAAACTACCTGACGGCGCTAAAATTAAGTTAGGAAAAAACGCTTATGCCGCTTTGTCACACCAAAATAAACAAACAATCGAACTGAAAAATGAAGGAAGCTATGCTTTCAATGATTTACAAGCGCAAGCTAATAAGCAACTTTCCAGTATAACTTCTAAATACGTAAATTACATCGTTAATAATGCTACTGCAAGAGACCATATCAACACAATGTCTAACAAAGGTATGGTCTATCGAAAACTTGGTAACAACGCTAGTATTTTTTTATATCAACCTCCCGCACAATCTTTTATTCTAGAAGATATGGTCACTTTTGTCTGGTCACACAATAAAAATATTAAAGAATATATATTTGTGTTGTCTAATGATGAAAAGGAAATTTTGCAAAAAGAAATAAAAGATACTATCCTAACCTTGAATATTCAACCTTATAACCTTAAACCTAATGAATGTTACTTCTGGAAAGTTATTCCAAAAGGGCATGAAGATTTAGAATCCAATGAAGCTTGTATCAAACGATACTCTCAAGAACAGAAAAATACTATCTACCAAGATGTTCAATCCATACAGAATGATTTAGGAAATACAACCCTTGCTAAAGTTGTTTTAGCAAATTATTATGAAGATAAAAAATTGTATATTGAAGCGTTAAATTTGTATAAGCAAGCGGCAGATAGTGGTATCCAAGAATATGTTAAATTGTATTATGACTTTCTATCCAAAATTGCAAGGAAATAATTTTTAATGTGTTGTATATTGAAAATGAGTATCTAAAAGCCGATTTTCGTTCTTTAGGGGGTGAGTTAATCGCATTGTGGGATAAAAAAACGCAAACACATCGCTTAAAGGTTGGTAATAAATATTGGTCTTACTATGCACCAACTCTATTCCCTATTGTTGGTAGAAGTTATAATGATACAATATGGGTAAATGGCGATGCTTTTCCTATGGAGAAACATGGATTTTTAAGAAAAACGAAATTGTCAACAACAAATTCTCTTAATCCCCACCAAATTACTTTTGAATTAACTTATAACGAACAAACTCTAAAAGTTTTTCCTTATTATTTCAAAATTTTATTAGATTATAAACTTAACCAAAATACTTTAGAAGTAAGCTATCAAATACAAAATATCGTTCCTACTTATGAATTGAATGAAAGAAACGCTATTTTTCCATGTCAGGTTGGGGGACATCCCGCATTTAATCTTAATGCTTTTGAAGATTTATCCATTCAAGATTATTACCTACAATTCGATAATGAGGAACAGAACACTCGCCATTTAATCAATAAAGAAGGATATTTCACAGGGCAAACTGAAAAAATACCTATCTATGATAAGAAACTTGTTCTCAATGATAGTTTTTTTGAAAAAGATGCAATCATTTTGAAAAACGTTCTTTCCCGTTTTGTAGAGTTAAGGAATACAAAAAATTCACATGGAATACGAGTTCAATATAAAGATTGCCTCCAATATTCAACAAGTATTCAAAATTTTGTTCATTTAGGGCTATGGAAACCTGTACAAGCAGATTTTTTATGTATAGAGCCTTGGTATGGTTGTGCTGACCCAGTAGATTTTAATAAGCCCTTTGAACAGAAAGAAACCGTATTATTGATAGAAAAAGGTTCTACGGTAAAACTTACTTATTTTATTACGGTTTTTTAAGTTTTATTAAGAAACTAAACATATTCTTTTTACGTAGAATTTTTATGGAAAGTAAACAATCTCATACGCTTGCTTATATTTTAGGGTTTGCAATGTTGCTCTTTTTGATACAATTTATTCAATTTTTGACTCATTGGGATTTTTCTATTTTGGGGATTTATCCGAGAAGTTTTACGGGTCTTATTGGGATTTTTTGGGCTCCTTTGTTGCATGGGAGTTTTGGGCATTTCAGTTCTAATTTGTTAGTACTATCCATTGGGCTTTTTATTTTATTTGAATTTTACCGAAAATGGGCTTGGGAAATCTTATTATGGATTTGGATTGTGGGCGGTTTGATGGTATGGGCTTTTGGACGTGAAAGTTATCACCTTGGTAGCAGTGGCTTAATTTACGGTATCAACTTCTTTATTTTAACTACGGGAATTATACTACGAAATTTTAAAACGGTTGCGCTAGCTTTAGTTATTATTCTGATGAATCAAGGGATGTTTTGGGGGCTCTTCCCCACTGATACGCAGGTTTCATGGGAAGCGCATCTTTTTAGTGCTATTATAGGTATAAACTTGTCATTGCTCTTGAAGAAAGAGATTAAGCAGGATTTAATCTCTAATCAACCTGAAACAGCAATAAATGAAGAACTATCAGAAGAGGTGTGGAACTATCCTAAGCATTATTATCACCATAAAGGATTAGAAGAATAGAATCATTGGTAATTGGGTTTTCTTTTCTCAGAGACAGCGGCAATCATTTCCATAAAATCGGGGTTTATTAAATTTTCACTGTTCCATTTAGCGATATAAGCAAGACCTTCCTCGGGAGTTTTATTCCATTGATAATTAAGGAGTTGTTTAACTCCGGTAAGAATAAATTGCGAATTTTGTCCAATTTTTTGAGCAATTTTGATTGTTTCCTGGATAAGAACTTCCTGATTTTCATATATAGCAGAGATTAGTCCCCAGGAATAAACTTTTTCTGCGGAATAATCATCACCAGTAAAAGCCATGAGGCGAGTATGATTTTGCCCAATAATAGCAGGTAATCGATTTAAGGACCCTAAATCCGCTACAATAGCCATTTGGGTTTCCCGTAAAGAAAAGAAAGCGTCTTTGGAAGCAAAGCGCAAATCACAAGCTGATATAAAATCTAATCCACCTCCTACACAAGCTCCATGCACTGCCGCAATATGAACCTTTTTACTGTTCGCAATTTGAATAAAAGGTTTTTGTAATTCCGTAATTAACCGGTTAATTGCTTCCGAATCTTTTGAAAACAATAGCGATTGATAGTTGATAAAAAAATCCATCAAATCCAAACCTGCGGAAAAACCTTTTCCCCTTCCAGCCCATACAATCACTTTAAATGCAGAATTTTCCAATTCGTCTAATAAAGTAGCAATCTCGCTCCAAAAAACTTTATTCATAGCGTTGATTTTATGGGGACGGTTAAAATAAATCAGCGCTACGTTTTCATGGGGTTCAACTTCAAAAAATTCCATTTTATTCTTTGATGGTTTCGCCGTTGGCTACTTTTTTAATTAGCTCATAAAGTTTTTCTTCATCACCATTCGTATAGGAATTATGGTCCCAGACAATATTTTTGTTGCCATCTATCAAAAAAGTATGAGGAACATTATTCACTCCTAATTCCCGTTTAAAGTCAGAATTTACGTCTAAATAAACTTCATATTTCCAGTCTTTTCCTTTCACTATACTGGGAACTTTTGCAGTATTTCTAGCATCATCAATAGAAATGGCAATCAATTTTACACCTGTTTCTTTTTGCCATTCTTCATAAACTTCAGCTATATTCACTAATTCCTGAATACATGGTTTACACCAAGTTGCCCAAAAAGAGAGAATGATAGGCTTGCCATTATTATCAAAGTCTTTAGTATTAAATGATTTACCGTCTAGTGTTTTAATATTTACAGAAGGTATCGGTCTTTTACTCTGAGCAAGTAGTTGTAAGCCGATAAAAAATAACATTAGAATAATTAAAAAATTTTTTTTCATACTATTCTCGATTTTTTGAATTGATACGCAAAAATAAAGCCAAATATTAATAAAAAAAACAATTCTACGTATTTTAATCGTAAGTTTATCATGGAAAACAGTAACTTTTTCAATGTTAGTAAGTAAAACTTAAAATTGTATCTTTGCGTTTTTTGTTAAAAGTAATGGAACAATATCAACAAATATTCATTCAGGTTATTGAGGAGATGATTCCTTTTAATAAATTTTTAGGATTTCAATTAGAGGAGATTAGAGCGGGATTTGCTAAGATACGAGTTTCATTTAGGGAGGAATTTATTGGGGACCCGCGTAATCGTAGGTTACATGGGGGATTATCAGCGACCTTAATTGATACGGTAGGAGGAGCCGCCGCCTTAACTACTCTTACTTCTTTTGATGACCAAATCGCTACCATTGATATGCGTGTAGACTACCTAAAACCAGCTAAAGCAGAAGACCTTATCGCAGAAGGACAAATATTAAGAAGCGGAAATCGTATTGTTGTATGTGAAATGAAAGTTTATCAACCTTCAAGTAAAGAGATTATTGCCGCAGGAAAAGCGGTTTACAATGTTATTAGGAAAAATCCCAAATCAGAATAATTTCTAATTCTTTTAACTAAAAAGCTATTGAAAGATTAAAATATCTTTCAATAGCCTCTCAAGAACTTTGGATACTTAATTGCGGATTTTTTCTTTGTATTTAATGATTTGTTTCTTTAAAGAATCCACACAAATATCCGTGGCTTCCTCAAAAGTTTTACATTGTTCTTCTGCAAACAGCGTTTTTGAGGGAACAAAAACTTTAATTTCCACGATTTTGTTACCATCTTCTTTAATTTTTGTGTTTTGAAGTTTTAGTAACACTTCAACGTTCACAATACCATCAAAGAATTGCGTTAATTTTTGGCATTTTTCGTTAATGAACTGCAGTAATTTTTTGTCTGCGTCAAAGTGGATGGATTCAATGTTTACTTTCATATCCGTAAAAATTTAAAAGTTAAATATTACTACGATTTAGGATGTGCTTGTTTATAAATCGATTTCAGTTTGCTAAGGGTATTATGGGTATAAATTTGTGTTGCCGCTAAATTTGCGTGACCGAGCATCTCTTTTACGGCGTCAATTTCAGCGCCATGATCTAATAAATGCGTTGCAAAAGTATGCCTTAATATGTGTGGTGAATTCTTGGCTAGTTTGGTATATGCAAGCAACGCATTCTTAACTATTCTATACAATAGTTTATCGTACATGGGCATCCCGTTCTTTCTTACTAACAAAACCTGATTTTTTATACCATGATTTTGACAATACGCTTCATATTTCTGTATGCAATTTTTCGTACTTTCATTAAAAGGGACTATACGAGTTTTATTACCTTTCCCCGTGACTCTCACTAATTGATTATTCAGGTTTATATCTTTCCATTGAACATTTAATAATTCTGACCTACGTAAACCTGAAGAGTATAAGAACTCTATAATCAACTGATTACGAAGTTGTTCAAATTCAGTTTTCCACTGAATATTATTGAGTAAATTTTCCATATCTCGTTCAGGGACAAAGTGAGGTATCCTTTTAGGTTTCTTGGGAGACAACAATTTCCGCGTAGGATTATGCGTTAGGTTCCCAATTTTTTGTTGATACTTAAAAAAGTTTTTTATGCTTGCTATTTTTCGGCGTATCGATGAAGCATGCAAACCCTCTTCGTATAACTTTCTTAACCATAGCTTTAAATGATTGTGGTGAAGATTTTGAATATTTGAAAGCTCAAAAAAATCTTGGGGGTTTCTATTTGCGGATAGAATACGTGCAAATTGCATTAAATCTGATTCATAAGCAGTTAGAGTATGCTCTGAACGTTTTTTTTCGTATTGTAAGTATCGGAGAAATGGCTCAATTGTATTCATACAGCGTTTCGTTTAGGAATGCAATGTAAATTTAATCAATATTTTTACAAAATGTCAAGTTATAATCTATCAAAAAATCAAAAAACATTGAAAATCAATAGAAAAAAATTAGTCGTTGGCTTGATTTGATAAAATATCTTTTTCCCAACGACCTTCTTTTGGCTACTAATACTCTAGTATTTTGTTACAAATCTACTTTCTCTCGCTTTGGTAATCCCCGTATCAATATACTCTATAATCTTGTGATTGAGCTTCTCATATATATCTTCCTCAATTTTTAATATTTTTCTAAACTCACGAAAAAGTAAATTAATCTCATCTATATTGTCTGGGTAAATTTTCTTTTTAGCTTTTTTTAGTTTTTTGATGATTGTTGTATGGAAAAAAGAATCCAATCCATGCGCAGCGATAGATTTATTCCGTAAAATTTTCAAATCTTTTACGTAATTTTTAAAATTCATTTTTTGTTTGAACTCAGGGGAATTCTCTAATTCTTTATCATGTTCAATAAAATAATTCAGCAAATTTTCTGTAAGATAAGTAGTAGGATTATCCTCTAAATACCTTATTTCTTTTTTTTCTAAATAAAGTTTTAAATCTTCTTTATCAATTCTTTGATTTTCCTTGTCATTTAAATATTTTTCAAATTCTTGCTTCCATTTGTTTTGTTCAGGATAATTTATTCCAGTAATGTTGATAACTTCTTGTAATTGTAACATTTCTATAAATCGGAAGATTCTCAAAAGGAAATCATCATAATCACCTTGTTGAAACTTTATGAAACAACTGTAATACAATTGTCTCATCGTAAATTTTTCTTTGTCCAAATCTTTAACATCATTAATGAGTAGTTCAATAAAGCTATCCTCGGATTTTGGGAAATGTTTTTGGTTATTTTCTAATGTTTGAATGGCTTTTTCAGGTTGAAAAATCAATCGGTTGTGGGCGTATTCTGCGAGCGTTCGGATTTTAATATCAATCGAGTGGAGTTCCAGTATAGCGGCATAGTTATATTTTTCAACAAACCTACGAGCAAATTTATATTCTAAAACCGTATAAAAACGTGTTTTTATATCTATTTTAAAACTTTGTTTTCTTTTTTCATCTACCATTACCTCCACCAAAGACTTATCTTGGGAATATAGATGTAGTACTACAAAACGAACGGCGTTATTGATAGCGTCTATACCACCAACTAAATGTAAGTATAAATTTTCACTTTCAAAAATTTTTTCTTTAAAAGGAGAAGTGGATAGTTTTTCTAACATGAAATCATACATATCATGCAGACTTATTACGTTTTCATGGACAGGTAAATGATAGACCTTAACATTTGGATACTTTTTTATGAGAAATTTTTCTAATACCATTCCAAAATAAACGGTATCTTGATTGTGTTTTTCGTATTGGTCTGTTGCTACCAAAACCACATTATCCAATGTAATTCCTTCCTGCTCAACCATTTTAAGAGTAGGTGTAACAATTGGGAAGTCAATGTAATCTAGAAAAAAACTAAAATAACGATAAAGAAATTCTCCCAATACTCTTGCAGGAATATTATAAATAGATTTATTACTATTAGTTTCCTTTTTTAGTTGAGTATATTCCTCTAGGATTTGCGGAGGAATATTGGTATGAGTAAAATCTTCTGTTTTTAATTGTATGTCTCGGGTTCCAAGTGTTATAATTAATGTATTCATGATAAAAATTAGTTAAAATAATGTAAATTTAACAAAACCAAGTGGTGTTCCATCTGATAAGTATCTACGAGTTTTGGGATAAATATCTTTGTAATGGGCTCTTGGGTCAATTTTTTTTATTTTATCGGATTTATTTTCAATGAAAGAAAAATCTAACCAACCACCGGTCATACCGATATAGCCTAAACCAAAACCTACACGAATATAAAATTCATTGGGTTTCTTATTATTCATTTTATGAATTAAATCATTAAGTTTATCTAAATATTTTTCAATGGTACTATCACGGTTTTTATCTAATTGTTCATAATCTTTTTTACATATTTTGATGGTTTGGTCGTGCATGATTTGTAAAAAGGTTTCAGTATTTTCTATTTTGGAGAATACATTAACATTATCTGGATAATTTCCTTTTAATAATAATTCGTTATTTTTTAGATATTTATAGGCTGTTATTTCATTGGGAGTTTGTAAATCTACTAAATAGGATTGTTTAGGCGTGATACATTCAATAGGTTGCATAACGTTAGGTCTTCCTTTGATTTGGTATTTCCATTCACTACCATGTTTATTTGCAATTTGGACGGAATAAATTTGGGTATTTTCAAAATGGGCGTCGTAAATTCTTAAAAACTTCATGAGATTGTTTTGAGTTTTATTAAAGAGATAATCTAAAAGCGGAGCATCCTTAGGTTTATCGGATTCAAAGCATTCATCAAGTTTTTTTAGAACATGGGTATCTTTTCCAGCGATAGATTTACGAACAATAAGCGTTCTTAAAGCGCCTTTCAAGCTAGAGCCAGGGATATAAGGTTTTCCCATACCGTTACGAATATTAGATTTAATTTCTTTTTGATAGAGTTTACCGACAACAGGAATTTCACGTGATGCTATCTCTTTAGGGGATATACTTCCTGAGATACCTTTGATAAGATTTACGATATTAGTGGAGTCTTCTATGGCGTCTACCCATCGGTCTATGTTATTTTCTCCAATGTAATGATATACTTTTTGGGGGTCTATGATATAAATTTTTTGGGCTTTCTCGTCATAGAGATAGTCTAGATTTTCATATAATTTTTGCCCTGAACCGATATGGACGGGCGTAATGGTTTCAATTTGAATTTTCGTCATAATTTTTTAAATAAATTTTAAGGAATAACGATTTACCACAACGAGGAATAGGATGTCCTACATTTTCATCAGGTCTTAAATCTACAATTTTTCCTGATAGTTCATTTGGTGAAAAAAACAAAGAACCTTCTTTGAACATATAAACGCTTTTTTTTCTTTTACCTGCCCAATATTTATGAGTAGTGCTACTAATATAACCGCCGCATTTGATAAAATCGTAATTAGCATTTTGCAAAATTCCTTGTTGTACTTCTTCTATGGTTGGGCAGTACAAAGATAAATTGATTGCAAAGTTTGTATTTTCGGGATACTCAAAAGATACAGCGGAAGGGATATATTCAAAATCAAAAGTTCCCCAGCCGTAAGTTCTATCTCCCCCAAGACCATTATCCCCAAGCAACCTAAAAACGGATTCTATCTCTTTGTTGTAAACATTCGGATTTAACAAACAATATAAACCTGCTTCTGGCATAAATTGTAGAGATTGCGTGTAGTAAGGAACGGACATTTGAACCATTTCATGGTTAACTTCACTTACTGAAATGCTTGCTCTTTGGTATTCAGCAAATTTAAATAGGGGTTTTATAGGTTCTGAATTCTGAGACGAAAGAGTTAGGAATAATTCGTCTTTACTAAATGCGTTCAGGGGAATTTTTATAGAAGTTTGGGGATTTAAAAGAACGTATTGCATAGCGTATTGGTCCAAAAATTGGAGGTTTTTAAATTTTTTGTGATAGGATATATCAGGAGTACTTTCTGCAATCTCGAAAGGCAAGCGGATAAAAGGTTTAGGGAAAAAGAATTGGTCTTTATAGAAGGGGAAAGCACTACTGATTTGGGCGAGTTTATTTTGCCATTCGATATTTTGTTCGGCTTGCCAAGGACCGAATAGTTCTAACGCTAAATAATAAAGGGCGGCTTTCAAAGTATCAGAGTGAACTACATGAAAAAGTTGGCTTTGGTCTCCTTTAGCTATACTTAATTGTAGAGGCTGCCGAAAATGTAGTTTTACTACATCAAACGTTTGCTTTTTCATAGTTAGTAAATAAATTGCGTAAGGTTTCGTTTTGGGGTATGGGATAGTCTTTTTCTTGTTCTTGGAATTTATAGAAACCTGCTGTTCTTTCTTTTATTTCTTGAATGAAAAACTTTACTTTTCCGTAACCTCTTGAACCACAGCCACCTAAATAGTCATTTTCGATTAACAATAGCCCCGCAAACGTATCATTTACTAATTGTTTTTCGTCATCAATATCAAAGATATTGAGCACCATATTCAAGCGGAAACGAGCTTCTGCTGGAACACGCTCAAATGTTCTCGGAGTTGCGGCAGAAGTAATTCTATCTATTACTACTTCTGTTTTACTTTCCGTGTAGGGCAAATCCGTATTTACGAAATCTTTATCGTCATTTAACAAATCCGCATCATACACTATAATACGTGAAGATCTTTGTTTTTCATCTCCTGACGAGCATCCAAATAATTTAGAAGAGTTCGTATTCGGATTTTCGGATGGTCCGTTATTTACTTTTCCCATAGATTTATTACCAATTGTTCCGTCACGAATCTCAATTAGACTACGCATTTTTCCTTTAATGGAACTTCCAGGAATATAAGGCTTGTTTGTCAAGGGGTTACGAATCACAGGACTATCTACTCCCCCAATGGATAACACCGAGGAACTTCCCCCCACTCTTATGCCACTCAATGCTTTAATTTCACCTTTGATAATAATTTTTTTTACTAACTTCATATCTTATGCTATTTTTTAATTTCCACCATGTGCTTTGTGATACGCTAATATTGCTTCTAATAAGTCTACGTAATTCTTAAACTTTTTTTCTAAGTTTTCTTCATTCGAAATTACGGCTTGATGCGCTTTACTCATTAAATCTTTGAAAAGGTCTAGCCCTGGCTTATTTGCACGTTTAGCTGTGTAAGCTAATTTGGGCTTTAGCATGTAGAAGGCATTTTTTTCGCTTTGAATACCTTTCATTTGAATGCGCTTAACCTCACCAAAGAAATTTCGTATTTGCGAGGTAGTTAAATCTCCATTTTTGATTTCTTTTGCGAAATTTTCACAATACTCAATAGTTTGGGAATCAAACCCATCGGTTATCCAACTGGATTTAAAATCCTCCAATATTTTTCTATTGTTGGTTTCTTTGTTTTTTGTTGGTTTTGAGTTCATATTATTATTGAATTTTTAATTTTCGGAACGAATTTCTAATTCTGCCCAGCGAGCGGCTACGCCTACCAAATCTATGTAATCATAGTCGCTGTATGATTTACTACTATTTAATAAGCAATCTTTTTGTAATTGCTCTAAAAATAATTTTAGGTCTTGGTTATGACGGTTTGAGTCAATCATTCTTTTGATGTGATAGGCTAGCAACCATTTCCATTGTGGATTTTGTTTTTTTTCTGTGAGTTCTTTTTTTAGTTCGTAGAAATTCATTAGTTTGGTTATCAAGGATTTATTTATATTTTGTACGGTAATAAAATTAACGAACTTATTTTTTAATTCTTTGACTTTAGGGAATTCTTTTTCCCAGTTCATAGGGAAATCTAAGAAGGTGATAGCGTTTTTTTCTTGATCTTTACAGCGGTGTTTTTTAGATTTTTTTTCTGCTTCATGGGATAAATTGGCGGCTTGAAGGATGGGATATTTATTATTGACGAGTACTATGCCGCCTGATAAAGTAAAATAGGGATTATGGGCAACCCATTGCTTAAATTCTGTATAGATTTGTTCTGCGAACAGGACTACTTGTTTCCAATCGCCAATTACAAAAAGGTCATCTCCTCCTGCATACAGGATATTGATATGATTTTTATATTCATTTTGTTCACGTAGGAGATAAAGGTAACCTCGGAAAAAGTAATCGAGGCTTCTACTGATATTGGATAAGCGTACGATAGTTTTTTGGGATCCACTTAAACCGTTCATAAAAATTTGCCCTAGGTTGTCCACGTCCATACGTAGTATTCCTAAACGTTTCAAACTTGTACTTGCAAGTAGGTTTTCAAAACTAGTTACTTTTTGGCTTTTGCTGTAATTCCATTTTAATCTGGATTGGAAATTTGTGGGCACTTTTTCGTGAAAATGAATATAGCGTAACGTATCCATGGATAGGGGTTGTCGGGGTATATTATCATATACTTTACAGCCCCAACCAGAAAAGGGGCTTTTTATCGTGACGTCTCGGGGTAACGTTTTATGCATCAAATGAATTTCTTTCATGTCCACTAAACATTCCCCTAACTTAATTAAGCGTTTGGTTTGCTCCGATAATATTAAATTTTCACTTTCTCCGTATTCTTCTACTTCTTCGCCTGTGATGCGGTCTATTTCGCTTTCTATATTTCCCCAAGGCTCAAAAAAGCTAACATAATTTTTTTCTATGATGAGATGGTATTTTCTACGTTTTTTTGCATTTAAAATTTCTGATAAATTACGCCATTTTTCGTGGATTTTGTATTGTTTTATATCTAATGGTGATAATGTAGTATATCCTAACGAAAGATATAACTGCATTTTGTGGATACTTAATAGATCTTGTTGTATTTTTTTTTCTATTTCATGAAACTCTGAACGTATCTTTTCCGTATTCGGTGCTAATAAATAAAAGCCTCCTCCCGATACATAAACAATGTGGGATTGCGTTAAATCTAACGTACGGATGAGTTCTTGTACTGCCCATTCCGTGATTAACTGTAAATAATAGGAACGTCCTTTTAGATTTTTTCCTGCTGATTTATTGATTACATCATATATAAATGCTTGTATGCCCGATAAATCTCCTCCAATCAACAAAAATACGGGCAGGTCTTCTTTTAAATTTTCTATTAGGTCTATATTTCCTAACTCACTGACCACGTAATCATAAATACTCAAACTTATACCATTGAAGAATTGTAAGTAATCATAATAAGAAATATCGGTAGGTGCAGTAGTGTAAGGTATAAAAGAAGTATATTTTTGTAGTAAACTTAGCAGATTATCATTAAAATATAGCAGGTTCGGGCTTGATACATTTTTACATTCTTCCCTAAATTCTGACCATATTATCTGATAATCGGTTTGTATGGTATCTATTTTTCTTTCTTTTAGTTTTTTGGGGAATATTCGTTGTTGAAAACTAAATATTTCTGATGGGTAATAGTATTTTTCGGTAGTTTTTTTATCCCATTCCTTTACACTTTGAGCGACTGGTATCAAATAATTATCTTTTGTTTGCTCTGATATAGTTTCTGTTACTACCAATCTTTTTGACCATTCTTGTAACGTTTTGTACCATTTAGAATTATAGATATTTGATACTTGATATTGTATTTCGTTCCACTTTGGTTCGAGGCAACTTTCCATTAATGTTTTTACCTCTTCTGTGTTCTGGTTTGCCCTTTTACACAAGCCTTCAATATGGCTAATTTGATTACGTAAATATAAATAATTTTTTTCGTTTTCTGGTATCATTTTAATGAACTTTTGTAATCGGCTCTTTTATTACTGCTTTCTGAACGGTCCCGTATCCTATACTTGCTAATTTACCAATATTCACATCTATTGGTAAGGTCATATTCACTGAAAAGTCAATATCTAAATTATACAATTTGATACCTTTATAGTTTATCCATCGTTCTTTTCTTATATCTTCTATTACTGCTTTTATAGGGGATTCTAAGGTATATCGAATACCTTCCGCAAAATTGATGATATGGGCTACTAGGATTCTTTCTAACATTTCTACCCGAGCTTTTAACGAATAGGTCTTAAAATACATTTCATAATTTTTGGAGTTTAGGGGCAACCAATTCTTTAAACGATATCTTACTTGCTCGTCCCATACTTGGATAACTATGGGTTTTAAATACATATTTTCTATATTTAACTCTCTTCTTTTGCCATGGAAGTCTATGTATAAAGGGGGATTTCCTATATGAGATAGTAAACAATCACTAGCTTCTTCTAAACATACTAAATGGGCTTTTTCGTCTTTTGTATTAAACTGTGCCAAAGGATAACGAAACCGTTTACTTCCGTCTTCTAAATGATGATGAAAATACTCTGCTCCTTCTTGTATCTCTTTTGAAAATGCATAACGGAATGCTCGTATTTCTTCGGAGTTAATCCCTAAATCAAAAGTTAGACCTATATATTTCAACTTTTTCATCTTTTGTTTTATTTTTACGTTTTTATCTGCAAAAATAAAATAAAGTTTTTTATACGAAAATTTTTTTTACTTAATTGTAAAAAAAATTTTCGTATAAATTTGTAAGCAATTAAAGTTCTTTGAAATCAAGGGATATTATCTAAAAATATAGGTGCTGTGAAGCACTAATCTTAAATTTTAAATTCTAATTACTATTAAGTGTATATACTATCTATTAAGCGGTGTTTTCTGCAACTTATTATCTGTTTCATGAAAAGTGTATACACTATTGAAATTATAAACAAGAAATTGTTTATGACTTCGTTACCACAATAAGCGTAGCAACCCCAAACCTTTTAATAAGTTAAGTTGCTACGCTTTATTCTTTTATAGGAGATTATTTCCAATTTGTTCTTTGATAGTTAAACTAATTTTTATACTTTTGCTAAATATTAGAATTCAAAAATTGAGCTTTTACATAAAAAAACAATGTAAAAAAGTGTTAAAAATAAAAAAAAAAGGAGAAATAACCATTTGATATTGAGATAGTTATGAATTATCGGTGTATATACCATCTAATTAATAGGAGTTCACAACTTAAAAATATGGCATACGATGAGATCATTGGGTGTATCCACCATCTGATCAGTAGGTGTCCACAACTATCCACATATCGTTATGCTTGTCTTTTTGGTTAAATATCTAATATAGCCATTGTTAGGCGACTAATACAGGTAAGTTTGCCTTTTTCATTAGTGATTTGGATATCCCAGACGTGTGTAGTTTTTCCTAGATGGATAGGGGAGCATTTGCCAAATACATATCCATGAGTTTCAGAGCGAATATGATTGGCGTTGATTTCTAAACCTACGCATTTTTTGGTAAGTCCAAGATGAGTAATATAAAGTCCTGAGGCAGTTGAGCCAATAGATTCCGCTAAAACTACGGATGCTCCCCCATGTAGTAAACCGAATGGTTGTTTCGTTTTAGCGGTCACAGGCATTCTTGCCACTAAATAGTTAGGTCCAATTTCTATAAATTCAATCTCTAAAAATTCTATCATGCAACCTTTTGAAAAATCGTTTAATTGTTTCGGAGTAACTTCTGGAAAAATTTTTTCTGTCATATTTTTTGATTTAAACAATAAAACTAGATGTAAAGTTTAAGATTCTTCGTAATTTATATAAAAAAAGTAATTTTGTGTAATGTTTTCATTTTTTAATAAGATTGAATTTTGGATTGGTTTATTCTTTGTAATAAGGCTTTGGGGGATTACTGATCCACCGCTCGAGATGGGACATCACTGGCGCCAAGTTACAGGATTAATGGTAGCAAGAAATTTTCTTGAAGTAGATGCTAATATTTTTTTTCCCCGTGTAGATGAAAGTAATGGTGGTACTGGTATTATCGGCATGGAATTTCCACTTTTAAATTATCTTCATTTTTTAATAAGTTTACTTTTCGGTTATCAACATTGGTATGGTAGAGCTATTAACTTGATAATCAGCTCAATAGGTATTCTCTATTTTTATAAAATTATTAAGAAGGTTCTTGAAGAAGAAATAGCTTTTTATGCTACTTTGGCACTTTTAGGTTCTACATGGTTTGTTTTTTCAAGGAAAATGATGCCTGATACGTTTTGTATGGCATTGATGTTTGTGGGCTTATACTTTGGTTGTCAATATATTATTTATCCAAAAACAAAAGACTTACTTTTATTTTTTAGTTTTACGACTCTCGGTGCCCTGTCTAAAATTCCTGCTTTGATGGGATTTACTTTTATTATATGGTTTTGGTGGAAGTATAAACCAAGCAAAAAAATCATGCTTTTGCAAGCCGTTTTTATTTTTTTTTCGATTTTGATGGTATATTATTGGTATTTTGTATGGAATCTTTATTTATCTGAAATATATGGAAATTGGTATAATATTGGTAAAAGTTTTGCAAAAGGATCTGAAGAATTATCTGAAAATTTACTTAAAATTGCTGAAAATTTTTATTTTCATTCCTTCAATAGTTTCATTCTTTTGGGTATAAGTATAGGGGGAATACTACATGCATTATATCGTAAAGAGAAATCTATTATTATTATAACAGCTTTATTTTTAAGTATTTTTATAATTTACGCAATCAAGTCAGGATATTTCTTTTACCATCATAATTATTACATGATACCGTTTATTCCAATAATGGCAATATGGGTGGGGTATGGTTTAAATTCAATAAGTTCTTCTTACCTCAAAACGCTTATATTATTTGCAGGTATAATAGAAAGTATTGCTAATCAACAACATGATTTTATTATTAAACCGCAAGAATATCAAAAAATGGAATTGGAGGCGATTCTGGATAGTTTTATGAGCAGAAACGATTTGATTGCAGTAAATGGAAATGGGAATCCTCAACTGATTTATTTAAGCCACCGTAAAGGATGGATCGCTAATGATGAGGATTTTAAAGACCCTAATTTTATAAACTCTATAAAGAATAAAGGATGCAAGTGGATATTGATTGAGAAGAATGATAAAATACAAAATGTCAAAAATTTAGAAAAAAAATTTGAAAATCAACGGTTTATAATTTACAAAATAATAAAATAGATATTTTAGTCGTCATCAATTTTAGTTTTCTTATGTTTTTTAAAAATGGTAGTATTAGAGTTTCTTATTTCAGTATGTCTTATTTCACCTCCTGTGGTTCCCGTTTCTTTGCCAAAGTAAAGGGTAATCAACCCCAATACCAAAATTGCGATACTGATCATATTAGAGTATTTTTTTTGTTTAACACTCAACCATAATCCCAACAAAGCAAACAAACCAAGTAGATAAGTCAAAATAGAAAAAATTTTTGCGGATTTTTCATGTTTTTCGATGTATATTTCGTTGATTTCAGGAATGTTTTCAACAAAATTTTCTGCATTTTCTCCACTTATCATTGCAAGAACAGAGGTTATAGCGGCTAAAATAAAAAGTAGAAAAGCGGTTCTTTTTACAATTTCTGATTGAAAAATAAATCCTGTGGTCAGCACGATTATTCCTGCGATAGGAAAAATGATTGGGAAATGATTTATAATTAAATGAAAATGAGCTTGGTTCATATTATATAGTTTTTTTTATTTCAAATTAAAATTTTTTATGGCATGTAAAGTTTTTTCTATTTCATCGGCATGAATAGCTGCGGATACAAACCATGCCTCAAATTGAGAGGGAGCACCATAGATACCATTTTCTAGTAAATGATGAAAAAACTTTGCATATAATTGAGTATCACTAGTTTTAGCATCGTTTAAATTACGAACTTGTTCTAATGTAGTGAAGAAAATGGTAAACATTGAGCCTATTCTTTGAATACAATGGGGTATTCCTTTGCGGAGAAGAATGTTACGAATTTCGGTTTCTAGAACGAAGCTATGAGCTTCTAATTGGTGGTAGACTTCGGGGTGATTTTTTAGATATTGAAGAACGGTAAGACCGGCAGTCATGGCTAGGGGATTACCGGAGAGTGTACCAGCTTGATAAACAGGACCTTTGGGGGCAATGCAATCCATAATTTCTTTTTTCCCGCCATAAGCACCAACGGGTAAACCACCTCCAATGATTTTACCAAAAGTGGTAAGGTCAGGTTTTATATTTAGAATTTCTTGGGCTCCTCCCAGCGCTAATCGGAATCCCGTCATTACTTCATCAAAGATTAAAATAATTTTATGTTCATCACAGAGTTTACGTAGCCCAAAAATGAATTCTTTTTGGGGAATGACTAATCCCATGTTTCCGACAAAAGGTTCAAGAATAATTGCTGCGATACTATTAGGATTTGCTTGTATAATTTTTATAACCGCTTGCAAATCGTTATAAGGTGCTGTTAATGTGTCCTGTGCAGTTGCTTGTGTAACTCCTTTAGAGTCTGGTGTTCCAAAGGTTAGCGCTCCAGAACCTGCGGCAATTAAAAAACTATCGCCATGCCCATGATAACAACCTTCAAATTTTATAATTTTATTTCGTTCAGTGAATCCTCTTGCTGCACGAATGGCTGACATAGTCGCCTCGGTTCCTGAATTTACCATTCTAATTACTTCTATTGAAGGAACTAGCTCGGTTATCAATTTGGCCATTTCATATTCTAATTCTGTTGGTGTTCCAAAGCCAATTCCTTTTTGAATTTGAACTTGTAAAGCTTCTATAATTATATCGGGTGTATGCCCTAAAATAGCAGGACCCCATGAATTGATATAATCAATATAGGCATTTCCATCAACATCATACAAATATGCACCTTTAGCTTTTTCCATAAAGATAGGTGTGCCTCCAACACTTTTGAACGCTCTCACAGGTGAATTTACGCCTCCAGGTATGTATTCTTGAGATAATTGAAATAATTGTTTGCTTTTTTCTATCTGCATAAATAACTCAAAATAATATATTGTGTTACGGGATAGTCTTTATCATCAAATTCTATGTACTGAACTATAGTCATATCAAAAATACTTAATATTTTCTTTAAAGCGTTTGTTTTACTTTTTTCTTGATAGCAGGAATTTGAATGATGATAGCGAGATGATTTACAGCAATAAAAATGGTGATAATGGGGACAGGATTTTTTGTTTTTAGGTTATCACGGTTGACATATTGGTTACCGATGTAAGATCTGAACCTAAAACTTTGATTATGAAATTTAATTTTTTGTAATTCAATGAGAATAACCCAAGGGGAGGTATCTTGTAGTTTAATTTTAGGTTTAAAATCCATTCTATGGATGGAGAAGTATTTTATTAGACTGCTGTGTTCTTGTCGTTTAGCGATGATCATAAATCAATTTACTTCTATTTTAGTATAGAATTTATCTGTTTCTGCGGTCATTTGAAAGCCAATTTGTTCAAATAAACGAATGTAGGGTTCATTTTTTTGAATACTTTGCCAGGTTAAAGTAGAAACATAATTGGGTAATAGGGGATATAAATTATTCATGTTCAGATAAGAATATATTGAGCTTTGCGCTTTAAAGCGGTCTGAAAAATTTTGGAAACTTTCATGGTTTTGTAAAATACGTTTTTCTAGGTAATCATCAATAGCAGACTGTAGGGCTAGTTCGTCTAAGGAAAAAATAACAAAATCTTCTATAAAGGTTACATAAGGCATATCAAATTTTTGGAAAAGTTTTCCAAATAAAAGTTTAAATAAACCTCTGACCTGAAAATGATGAATTTCGAAGCCTTTATAATCATAAGCTGTATTTTTGATAACTTTTGTACGTTTTTTGATTTGTTTTAAAATAAAATTGATTTTTTCTTTGGCGTTGTCAATATTATTAGCATGAATATAAACGAGAAGTTCAGGTTGGGAGAAGGAGGTATCGGCGGGTTTTGTTGCTACCAAATTTACTTCCTCGCTAATCCAACTTACAAAGTCTTTTTTGATATTGATTTTAAGAAGTTTTTCTATTTTTTCTAGATTTTGTTGGTGTTCAGCGTAAGTCTGTGGATTTTTTTTCATTTGGCTTTCAAATTCTTCATAGAATTGTAAGAAATCTTCGAAGCCGAGACTAGTAAACCATGCGGTTCTATCCGGTATTATTTTTTGGGAGGGCCTTTTACCTGCACCAGAAGTAAGCATACCGGTTAAAATAGAAATGGAACTATCTTTTGGTAGTATATAGCCTTTAAAGTCAAGCATTTTAGCATCCAGTAGCAATTGAAAACCTGCAAAATCTACCCATTTATGCATATCTTTAAGGCTTCCCAAGTCATTCATATAAATACTTAAAAAAGCATTAAATTGATTAAAATTAAAGTAGATAGTAAAATATTCATTTCCTTTTATTAGACTTTGGATTTTAATAAAACGACTATTGTCAGCGAGTTCAGGTTTTTGAGCGGCTTCAATTGCTTTGTAAACAAGTTTAGGAGTATAGGATACCAATAGAATATCTTCAAAGAAACAAAGATATAAAGCGGACTTTTCTTGGGGATGGGTTAGTTCATAAAGGATTTGATTTTTATAATTTCGTTCTGTAACTTTATAATCAGAGAGGGAGAGTAAAGTTTTTTTTAAAGAGCCTAACCTTGTTGCGATATCATGCATAGACCAAATACATAAGAAATCGTAATTTTTGGTTTCGGTCATATGGGCTGATATGATTAAGGGTTGATTTGCAAAGGTTTCTGTCATCAATTGGTTATTTTTCAATAAGGAGTCAACGAAGTTAGCTTTCTGATTGATATCAGCGAAGTAGGTATGATTTCTTAGTTGTGCCCAGAGTTCACTTTTTTGAATTTGCTTCCATCCGCTGATAGGTTGAGTGATTTCTATAATATAGATAGCATCTTGAGGAACAAGATTCATAGAACGTATATGTAAAACAGGAAACCATTGCAAATAAGCGTAGAAACCTAAAATTCCTGCTCCAATTAAAATTAAAAGAATACCCAAAAAACGTTTCATAGTTACTAGTTTTGAAAATGTTCTGTAAAATCTTGATTATAATGTTGATGGTAGATTTTATTCATTTTTTGAGCGATGATTTTGGGAGATTTTTTTATTAGGGTGTTTTCTACTTCCCTACTTATACCATTAGGATATTCTTTTTTACTGCGATGCCCTTTAAGGTACATTAGTAATTTTACTTCTTTTTTCACAAATAATTTATTTTTGAGAAGCAGTAACTGTTTGGAATATGATATTCATATGGTTGTTTTTAAGTTGAGGGATCGGTGATACAGATGGTAGGATCCAAAGAAAAAAATTGTATATAGGACATCCCCAACTAGGGCATTTTGGTAAAAAGGGATAGCCATTATATAACATTGAGTCAATCCATTCCATGAAATTTCATACATACCAGAACCTAACCAAACAGCAAAGTTAGTAATGAGGAAGAATGCGAAACTAGAGGATAATGAGGCAAAAATAGTTGGTATAAATTGAAATTTTTGTATATTTAAGAAAGTGCCAATAAAAACCGATATTAGTATAGCAAGATAAGTAATTTCAATTCCCTGATAGAATCCTATAAAAGCATCCGATATAAGCATTGCCAGTAGGGGGGTAATAGATTTAAAAAGTTTGGAGGGGAAATAAGCACCACTGAATAAAGCAATTGCAATAATGGGCGTAAAGTTAGCGGGATGAGGCATTAACCTAAAAATAACTCCTAACAGAACTAAAACTAATCCTATAATGAAATCTTTTTTGTTCATTTTTTTATTTATTTTAGAACTACAAAATTACAGAAAAGTTTTGTAATAAAACAAAAATAAAAATTAAGGCAGAAAATAATATTAGATAAGTTTACCTATAATTTTTAGGTTTTTAAAAACGTAGTCGGTATGGGGTGCATTTTGGAGTTCGTGGGTAAGGTCTTGCCCAGCCCAGTGTTCGTAGTGTTTTCCATTTATCCAATACCTACTATGAGTGACATCGTAGATAAAACCTTTGTAGGCAATCCAGATTTCGGGTTTATCGTTTCCATTACGTAATGCTAACTGATAAATATTGTATTGAGGTAAATCGTTCATGAACAAGGTTAATTTAATAATTGCCAAAGGCGGTCTTTTAGTTCTTCTATATTTTGTTGAGTTACTGCGGAGATAAATACGGCATCGGGGAATAGTTTTTTTAGTTTTTTAATATCTTGGTTACCAATTAAATCACATTTAGAAATTGCGACGAGAGAGGCTTTAAAATCTAATGCTTGGTTATATTGGTGTAGTTCATTTTTTAGGATTTGCAGTTCTTTTAGGGGGTTATCCGAGTTAGCAGGAATTAGGAACAGAAGCACTGCATTTCTTTCAATATGTCTGAGAAATTGGAATCCAAGTCCTTTGCCTTCATGGGCTCCTTCAATAATTCCAGGGATATCTGCGATAGCAAAAGATTGAAAATCTTTATATTTAACGATTCCGAGATTAGGGACGAGCGTAGTAAAAGGATAGTCAGCGATTTCGGGTTTAGCAGAAGTGAGGACGGAGAGTAAAGTAGATTTTCCTGCATTCGGGAAACCGACCAGTCCTACATCGGCTAGAACTTTGAGTTCTAATATAACTTTTTTTTCTTGGGCGGGTTGCCCTTTTTGAGCGAAGTCAGGGGTTTGATTGGTAGAAGAACGAAAATGCCAGTTTCCTAAACCACCTTTGCCTCCTTCAACGATGATAATTTCTTGTTGGTCTTCTAAGATTTCTCCGATAGTTTCTTGCGTATCGGCATCATAAATTACGGTACCTAATGGGACTTCTAAAATTTCATTTTTACCGGATTTTCCTTTTCGTTTTCCGCTTTCACCATTTTTACCATCTTCGGCTTTGATAAATTTTCTGTATTTTAGGTCTAATAATGTCCACAATTGTGCATTTCCTTTTGCGATGATAGAGCCACCTTTTCCGCCATCTCCTCCATCAGGTCCTCCTTTATCTACAAATTTTTCTCTTCGCCAGGATACCACTCCATCTCCTCCTTTTCCGGAGGTTAGATATAAAACGACATGGTCTACAAAAGGACTTTTCATGAATGCAAATATAGCTTAAAGAAAAATAAAAAAACCGCCTATGAATTATTAGGCGGCTTTTTATTGGGCTATTAAATTTCAAGTTTGGATTTCTTTTTGGATTTTGTGAGGGTTGGGGTGGGGGGTTCAGGGGCTGTTTCTTTTTGAAGGATTTCTATATTTTCGTATTGTCTTAATCCAGTGCCAGCAGGAATTAGATGCCCAACAATTACATTTTCTTTCAGGCCATTTAGGTTATCGGTTTTAGCAAGTACAGCGGCTTCGCTCAATACTTTAGTAGTTTCTTGGAATGAAGCTGCAGACATAAAACTTTGTGTTCCTAAAGAAGCCCTGGTAATACCTTGAAGAGTAGGGATTCCGATAGCGGGTCTTGCATCGCGGTACTGTACTAAACGTAGCCCCTTTCTTTTGAGCATAGAATTTTCATCTCGCACTTTTCGTGAAGGAACTATCATACCTTTTACTAAAGATTCAGAATCGCCGGGGTCTTCAATAACTTTTTTATCAAAAATCCAGTCATTTTCTTCTTGGAATTCAACTTTATCTACAATTTCTTTTTCCAAGAAAGTTGTATCACCTGAATCTTTAATAACGACTTTTTGCATCATTTGGCGTACAATGACTTCAATATGTTTGTCATTAATTTTAACTCCTTGTAAACGATAGACTTCCTGAATTTCATTTACAATATACTCTTGTACTGCGGCTGAGCCTTTGATTCTGAGAATATCGGATGGAGTAATAGCACCATCCGATAACGGGTCACCAGCAAGTACGTAATCATTGTCCTGTACAAGGATGTGTTTTTGAAGAGAAACTAAATAAGGTTTTAAATTAAGGCTTGCAAGATTTAACTCGCCAGAATCAATTAGTTCTTTGTATTGTTTGGGAATGATATAAATTTCACGGTTTCCACGTTTGGTTTTTCCTAAATGGATATAACCATCAATTTCAGCAATTACAGCAGGATTAGAGGGATTTCTTGCTTCAAATAGCTCTTGAACTCTTGGTAAGCCTCCAGTGATATCGGAAGTTCTTCCTGCAACTCTGGGTATTTTTGCTAAAATCTTTCCAGGAAAGACTTCTGTTTGGTCGTTCACTTCTAAGTGCGCGTTGATTGGTAGGTTATAAATTTTAGTGACTTCCCCATTTTTATTAATGATGCGTATCATGGGATTCAAAGACCTGTCTTTACTTTCCGTGATAATAGTTTTAGAGTTACCAGTTTGGTCGTCTTTTTCTATTTTACAAGTAACATTCTCAATAATGTTTTCAAATTCAACTCTTCCTTCAACTTCTGACAAGATAATTGCGTTGTAGGCATCCCAAGAGCAGATAATAGTATCTTTTTCTATTTCTTGTCCATCATGGACCAATAAAGTAGAGGCGTATGGGATATTATGGACTTTGAATACTTTATTGGGGTTGTTGGGGTCTACTAATTTTATTTCGCCGCCGCGGCCTATGACAATCATTTGGTTTTTCTTTCCATCATCAGTTTGGGCTTTCACGAATTTTATATTCTCAAAGATTACTTTAGAGTGATATTTAGATTTAATGGAGGATTCCGCAGATAAACGGCTAGCGGCACCACCTGTATGGAAAGTTCGTAGGGTCAATTGAGTACCTGGCTCTCCAATCGATTGAGCGGCAATAACTCCTACTGCTTCGCCTAATTGAACCATTCTTCCATTCGCTAAATTTCTACCGTAACATTTTGCACATACCCCTTCTTTTGCGTCGCAAGTTAAAACAGAACGTATTTCTACGGACTCAATCTCTGCGGCTTTAATTTTTTCTGCAATTTCCTCCGTAATTTCTTCACCTGCTTTTACAATTAGTTCATCAGTAATAGGGTGATAAATATCATTTAAGGGGGTTCTTCCTATAATTCTTTCGGATAAATGTTCTACAATTTCATCATTTTGGATAATCGAGGTAATTGTTATTCCACGTAAAGTTCCGCAGTCTTCTTCTTTGATGATAACATCTTGGGCTACATCTACCAATCTCCTTGTTAAATACCCTGCATCTGCTGTTTTCAGTGCAGTATCTGCCAAACCTTTTCTTGCACCGTGAGTAGAAATAAAATATTCAAGCACCGTCAGTCCTTCACGAAAGTTCGATAAGATAGGATTTTCAATAATCTCACCAGAACCACCTTTTAAGGTTTTTTGGGGTTTCGCCATGAGCCCTCTCATCCCCCCTAATTGACGTATCTGCTCTTTTGAACCACGAGCTCCTGAATCCAACATCATAAATACAGAGTTGAAACCGTCTTGGTCTTTACTAAGTACTTTTAATACCTCTGCCGCTAATTGAGTATTGGCAATACTCCATGTATCTATGACTTGGTTATATCGTTCATTTTCTGTAATAAAGCCTAATTGATAGTTGAGTGTAATTTCATCTATTTTGGAGTAAGCATCCTCAATAATATCTTTTTTCTTTTCGGGAACAAGCACATTTTTTAAGTTAAAAGATAAGCCGCCTTTATATGCGTAATAGAACCCCATTTCTTTGAGGTTGTCTAAAAACACTACGGTTCTTTTTAGTCCACATCTTCTGAATATATCTTGAATGATTTTTCTTGCAGAGCTTTTGGTTAAAAGGGTATTAACAAAACCTATTTCTTTAGGGACAATTTGATTAAATAATACTCTACCGACAGTAGTATTGATGATTTCTGTTTGAATTTTACCTGTTCTTGTATCGATAATGGGATTTCCTTTTTCATCATATTGGGGGATACGGACTTTTATTTTGGCATGCAAAGCCACTCGTCCTTCATTGTAAGCAACAATAACTTCATCAGGGTTGGAGAAGATAAGATTTTCACCTTTTTGGTTAGGTCGCTCTTTGGTCATATAATAAATACCCAACACCATATCTTGGGAGGGTAGAGCGATGGGCGCTCCATTAGCAGGATGCAAAATATTATGGCTTGAAAGCATCAACACCATGGCTTCTAGGCAAGCTTCGTTACTTAAAGGGACATGCACTGCCATTTGGTCACCATCAAAATCTGCATTGAAGCCTGTACAGACCAATGGGTGTAACTGAATGGCTTTTCCTTCAATGAGTTTCGGTTGGAAGGCTTGAATCCCTAATCTGTGAAGTGTTGGAGCGCGATTTAAAAGAACGGGATGCCCCTTTAAAACGTTTTCCAATATTTCCCAAATAACCGCTTCTTTTTTATCTACAATTTTTTTGGCTGTTTTAACGGTTTTAGCAATTCCCCTTTCCAGTAATTTTCTGATAATGAAAGGCTTAAATAACTCTGCTGCCATATCTTTTGGCAGACCACATTCATGTAGTTTTAGTTCAGGACCTACCACAATAACAGAACGTCCCGAATAATCTACTCTTTTACCAAGTAGATTTTGGCGAAAACGACCTGTCTTCCCTTTAAGCATATCACTTAAAGACTTCAGGACTCTGTTAGATTCGGTTTTAGCGGCGCTCGCTTTTCGGGTATTATCAAATAACGAGTCTACAGCCTCTTGAAGCATTCTTTTTTCATTTCGTAGAATAACATCAGGAGCATTGGCTTCGATAAGTTTTTTTAGTCGGTTATTACGAATAATAATTCTTCGGTATAAATCATTCAAATCGGATGCGGCAAACCTTCCACCTTCTAACGCAACTAAGGGTCTTAAATCGGGTGGTATAACAGGAACCATTCGTACTAACATCCATTCAGGCCTATTTTCTTTATTTCTATTTGCGGACCGAAACGCTTCTATAACTTTTAATCTTTTCAAAGCTTCGGTTTTTCTTTGTTGGGAGGTTTCTGTGCTAATTTGGGATCTTAATTCGTACGCTAAAGCATCTAAATCTAATGATTGAAGTAATAATTCTATTGCTTCAGCTCCCATTTTGGCAACAAATTTCTCGGGGTCTGTATCTTCTCTCAAATAATTGTCTCGTGGTAAGGATTGGAGAATTTCTTCATACTCACTCTCGGTAAGAAAATCACCTTTTGAAAGATGCTGAACTGTCCCTGGGTTGATAACCACATAACGTTCGTAATAGATTACTTGGTCTAATTTTTTGGCGTTCCAACCCAACAAATTTCCTATTTTATTAGGTTGAGAACGGAAATACCAAATGTGAGCAACAGGAATAACTAACTGTATGTGCCCCATACGGTCTCTTCTTACTTTTTTTTCGGTTACTTCTACACCGCATCGGTCACAAATAATTCCTTTATAACGAACACGCTTGTATTTACCGCAATGGCATTCATAGTCTTTAATAGGACCAAAAATACGCTCACAAAATAAACCGCCCATTTCAGGTTTATAGGAACGATAGTTAATGGTCTCTGGTTTGGTAACTTCTCCTCTAGAACGATTTAATATAGATTCTGGGGAAGCTAAACTAATCGTAATTTTTTTGAAATCACTTCTAATTTTTGTATCTTTTGTGGTTGTAAACATCCTAATTAAATTTAAGAAATTTGAATGAAAGCAACTATTCTAACGTAACTTCTAGTGCTAAACCTCTTAATTCGTGCAGTAACACGTTAAAAGATTCAGGGATTCCTGGTGTTGGGATTACATCTCCCCTTACAATTGCTTCGTAAGTTTTTTGTCTACCTATAACATCATCTGATTTAACGGTAATGAGCTCTCGGAGGATGTGCGCGGCACCAAATGCTTCCAAAGCCCATACTTCCATTTCTCCAAATCGTTGACCACCAAACTGGGATTTACCACCGAGTGGTTGTTGCGTAACCAAAGAGTAAGGACCAATGGAGCGAGCGTGCATTTTATCATCTACCATGTGTGCTAATTTAAGCATATAAATTACACCTACCGTAGCAGGCTGGTCAAATCTTTCTCCTGTCTGACCGTCATATAGATAGCATTGCCCAAATTCTGGTAATCCAGCTTTTCTTAACCACTCATTTACGTTATCTATATTAGGACCATCAAAAATAGGAGTTGCAAATTTGACGCCTAACTTTTGTCCTGCCCAACCTAAAATGGTTTCGTAAATTTGCCCAAGGTTCATTCTCGAAGGCACGCCTAATGGATTTAAGACGATATCCACAGGAGTTCCATCTTCCAAGAAAGGCATATCCTCTCTACGAACGATTTTTGAAATGATACCTTTATTACCGTGTCTACCCGCCATCTTATCCCCAACTTTTAATTTTCTTTTATTGGCAACATAAACTTTTGCCATTTTTAAAATACCAGATGGAAGCTCGTCTCCTATACTAATTTGATACTTATCTCTTTTATATTTACCATCAATTTTATAGAACTCAATTTTATAATTATGAAAAAGTTTTTCTAGGATAGTATTAATTCTTTCATCGTTGGTCCAGTCTCTAGGTATCAACTCCTTATAATTCAGTCCGTATAAATATTTTTTAGAGAACTTCTCATTTGCAGGGATAACGATATTTCCGAGTTCATCTTTTACGCCTGCGGATTTTCTATCTAATAAAAGCCGAGATAATCTATTATACATGAGCTCATTCAGCTTCCCAATTTCAGTACGATACCATTTGTCTAGTTCGTCTAACTCTTTCTTTTCTTTGATTTTATTTTTAGCATCTTTTTTATCTTTCTTGAAGAGTTTTTTATCGATTACAACACCTTTGAAAGAGGGAGGGGCTTTTAGAGAGGCGTCTTTGACATCTCCTGCTTTATCTCCAAAAATAGCTTTTAATAGTTTTTCTTCGGGGGTAGGGTCAGTTTCTCCTTTTGGAGTGATTTTACCAATTAAAATATCCCCTTCATTTACTTCGGCTCCAATTCTTATTAAACCATTCTCATCTAAATGTTTGGTTGCTTCTTCACTGACATTAGGAATTTCATTGGTTAGTTCTTCCTGTCCTAGCTTCGTATCTCTTACCTGTAACTCAAAAGCTTCTATATGAATAGAAGTAAATAAATCTTCAGATACTACTCTTTCAGAAATTACAATAGCATCTTCAAAGTTATAACCCTGCCATGGCATAAAAGCAACCAAAAGATTCTGCCCGAGGCTTAGTTCTCCATTTTGGGTAGAATAACCTTCCGTTAAAATATCACCTTTTTCTACTTTATCTCCAATTTTTACAATTGGAGTAATATTGATACAGGTACTTTGATTGGTTCTCTGAAATTTCGGAAGATGATAAGTAACTACACCATCATCAAAATTTACAATTTCTTCATCAAAAGTTCTATTATATTGGATTTTAATAACTTTGGAATCTACATAAACCACTTCACCATCTCCTTCTGCAACGATTAGCACCCTTGAATCCAAGGCGGCTTTTCTTTCTAGCCCTGTCCCTACAATCGGAGCACTAGGTCTTATCAGAGGAACTGCTTGGCGTTGCATATTAGAGCCCATTAAAGCACGATTGGCATCGTCATGTTCTAAAAATGGAATTAAAGAAGCCGCTAAACTAACTATTTGGTTAGTAGCTACATCCATATACTGAACAGACTTTGACTCTATCATTGGGAAGTCCCCAGATTTTCTTGTTTGAACCTTCTCTTTAACAAAAGTATGATCATCGGATAAATCGTCTTTTTTTTGTGCTTGCGCTATATAAACATCATCTTCTTCTTCAGCTGTTAAGTAAACAATTTCCTTTAAAACTTTGCCATCTTTAACTTTCCAATAAGGAGTTTCAATAAAACCTAATGAATTTACTTTTGCATAAACGCATAATGATGAAATCAGCCCAATGTTTGGACCTTCAGGAGTTTCAATAGGGCAGAGCCTTCCATAATGGGTATAGTGGACATCTCGCACCTCAAAACCCGCCCTTTCACGTGTTAAACCACCAGGACCTAAAGCAGATATTCTTCTTTTGTGGGTAATCTCTGAAAGAGGATTCGTCTGGTCCATAAATTGAGATAATTGAGAAGTACCAAAGAAAGAATTTATTACGGAACTTAAAATCTTAGAATTTATTAGGTCAGCAGGTGTAAATACCTCATTATCCCTAACATTCATTCGTTCTTTCATGGTACGAGTCATTCGTGAAAGCCCCACTGAAAATTGAGCCGCTAATTGCTCTCCAACGGTTCTTACTCTTCTATTACTCAAATGGTCTATATCATCTACATTCGCTTTACTATTAACCAGTTCTATTAAATATTTTACGATGCTAATAATGTCATTTTTTGTTAATACTAGCGAGGTTTCTTCAAAATTTTTGTGAAGTCTTTTGTTAATTCTATATCTTCCCACTTCACCTAAATCATATCTTTTTTCACTAAAAAATAACTTATCAATAATACCTCGTGCCGTTTCATCATCAGGAGCATCGGCATTTCTGAGTTGTCTATAAATATATTGGGCTGCTTCTAATTCATCATTAGAAACATCTTTCTGTAGAGTATTGATGATGATAGAATAATCCAAGAGACTGTTCGTTTCATTTAACTCATTGTTAGAGTTATTATTCATTTCATTTGGTTCTTTGAGAAGAATCAATGATTTTACTCCTGCTTCCAAAATGATTTCTAAATGGTCTTCAGTGAGTGTTTCTCCTCTTTCAATAAGAACCTCATGTCTTGTTATGGAAGTAACTTCTCCTGTATCTTCATCACCGAAATCTTCAACCCAGGATTTTAGAACCCTTGCCGCAGTTTTTCTTCCTATTAACTCTTTTATGGAGCCTTTTTTTATTTTTATTTCTTCTGCGATACCAAAAATATCTAAAATATCTTTATCAGAAGAGTAGCCAATGGCTCTCAATAATGTGGTTATAGGGAATTTCTTTTTTCCATCAATGTAAGCATACATTACATTGTTGATGTCTGTTGTAAATTCAATCCAAGAGCCTCGGAAGGGAATTATTCTAGCGGAATAAATTTTAGTTCCGTTGGCATGTAGCGTTTGAGCAAAAAACACCCCTGGTGACCTGTGCAATTGACTAACTACTACTCTTTCTGCACCGTTGATGATAAAAGTTCCAGACGGTGTCATATAAGGTATATTCCCTAAATATACATCATCAATAATAGGCTTAAAATCCTCATTTTCAGAATCTTTACAATATAAATGTAATTTAGCTTTTAAAGACACTGAATAAGTTAAACCTCTTTCCTTGCATTCGTTTATATCATATTTAGGGGGATCTAATGAATAATCTAAAAATTCTAATACAAAGTTTTCTCTTGAGTCTAAAACAGGAAAATTTTCCTGAAATACTTTATAAAGACCCTCTGATTTTCTTTTATCAGCTGGTGTTTCCAACTGCATAAACTCTTGAAATGATTTAATTTGTATTTCAAGTAAATCAGGATATTCTGCTGTTTTACTAATTTTTGAAAATGATATTCTTTCGTTATTTTGTTTAGCCATTAGGCAGATAAATTAAAATTATGACTTGTTATCAATACCACTAGACCTGAACTTTCAGGCCCTTTTACATTAGAAGAAGTCGGTGCAAAAATATTCTTTTTGCACCGTATTGATTAAACTACTTAATTTCAACAGTAGCACCAGCATCTGTTAATTGTTTTTTGTAATTTTCTGCTTCTTCTTTTGATACTTTTTCTTTTATTTTACTGGGTGCATTGTCTACTAAATCTTTTGCTTCTTTTAATCCTAATCCTGTGATATTTCTGACCACTTTAACAACTTCAAGTTTTTTATCTCCTGCGGATTGAAGTACAACATCAAACTCAGTTTGCTCTGCTACTTTTTCTGCTACAGCAGGACCCGCCGCTACCATAACTGGTGCCGCCGCTGCCGCTGGTTTTATACCATACTCTTCTTCTAATATTTTTGCAAGTTCATTAACTTCTTTTACAGTCAAATTTACTAACTGTTCTGCTATTGTTTTTACGTCTGCCATTGTATTAATTATTAAAACTTTTTCTAACTAAATTGATTTCTGTTGTCTTTCTTCTATCGTTTTTAACAATCCATGAATTGTGCTTCCACTGGATTGAAGTGCTCCTAGTACATTAGATATTGGAGATTGTAATAATCTTATGATATCTCCTAATACTTCCTGTTTAGATTTTATAGATGCAATTACATCTAAATTGCCCTCTCCTGCGTATACGGTCTCCTCAATATAAGCCGCCTTAAACTTAGGAAACTCTTCTTCCTTTCTATAATCTTTTAAAATTTTAGCAGGCTCCGCTAAATTTTCATTCGCAAAAACTACAGTCGTGTTCTGTTTTAATACAGAAAATAAATTTTCATATTTGCTATCTACCAACTGTAATGCTTTTTTTAGCAAAGTATTTTTTACAACCTGTACTTTTAATTTAGACTGAAAACATGCTCTCCTAAATTGATTGACTTTCTGAACCGTCATACCACCCGTATCCAAAACTATGAAATTAGGATGCTGTTTTATGGTTTCTGTTAATTCATTTACTAATTGATATTTTTCTTCTCTTGTCATAGGAGTATCTATTGAATTCCAGATATCGAACTCTTGTCGATTTTTACACTTGGACTCATGGTAGCACTTAAATGAATTGATTTAAAGTAGGTATCTTTTAGAGTTGCGGGTTTTAATCTTTGTAATACAGAGATTAACTCCATGGCATTTTCTGTTATTTGCTCGGGTGTAAAGCTTACTTTACCGATAGCGGCATGAATGATACCTGTTTTATCTACTTTAAAATCAATTTTTCCAGCTTTCACTTCTCGTACTGCTTTGCCTACTTCATTAGTAACCGTTCCTGTTTTCGGATTAGGCATTAACCCCCTAGGACCTAATATCCTCCCTAATCTACTAACTTTCGGCATTACATCCTGAGAACATATAATTACATCTACATCCGTCCAACCACTTTCTATTTTCTGAATATATTCATCTAAACCTACATAATCTGCACCCGCATCAAGTGCTTCTTTTTCTCGGTCTGATGTTGTAAGAACTAACACTCTCACATTTTTTCCTGTTCCATGCGGTAAACTAGCTACCCCCCTAACCATTTGATTAGCTTGTTTGGGGTCTACTCCTAATTTGATCGCAATGTCAACAGTTGCATTAAACTTAGTGAATGATATATTTTTTACTATGGAAGCAGCCTCTTTTAAGGAGTATGATTTTTGAATATCATACTTTTCTAACGCTTTTTTATAATTTTTGGATAGTCTTTTTGCCATAATCTATTGAATTATTTTTCTTCCCATGGGGGAGTACCTTCTACAACAATACCCATACTTCTTGCAGTTCCTGCAATCATTTTCATCGCAGATTCTACTGTAAAACAATTTAAATCAGGCATTTTAATTTCAGCAATTTCTTTTATCTTTGCCCACGTAACCTTACCAACTTTTTTTCTGTTAGGTTCTTCTGAACCTTTGGTAATTCCTGCCGCATTCATCAGTAATACTGGAGCAGGTGGTGTTTTAATAACAAAATCAAACGATTTATCAGAATAAACCGTTAATATTACAGGTAATATCTGACCCTGCCTATCCTGTGTTTGAGCATTAAATCGCTTACAGAATTCCATGATGTTTACACCTTTAGAACCTAAAGCAGGACCAATCGGCGGTGCAGGATTTGCCGCTCCACCTTTTACCTGTAATTTTACATAAGTCTCAATTTGCTTTGCCATCTTTCTTTACGATTGTCTTTCTACTTGTGAATATCCTAATTCTAATGGAGTATTTCTACCAAACATTTTTACCAATACAATTAGTTTTTTCTTATCTTCTAATATTTCTTTTATTTCTCCGTCAAAGCCAATAAATTGCCCCTCAATAACTTTAATGGTTTCTCCCACTACAAAAGGATTTTCGGGAACCTCTTCCATATTTTTTAACTCCTCTGCCTTAGCTAATATTTCTTCTACTTCGTTTGGTTTAAGAGGAATCGGAACTTCTCTTATTACCTTCACTTTTTTTAATCCATTTTTATTTTTCTTCTTTCCAGAATCATCTTTGATTAACTCAATCTCTTCTTTTTTATAATTCAAAAATCCTACTACTCCATTAATATCTTTGATAATTTGTACAAGTTCAGGTTCTAATGCCGCTTGGATAACTATGTAACCAGGCAAATAATTTCTTTCTTTAATTATTTTTTTTCCATTTCTTACCTCAAATACTTTTTCTGTAGGAATTAAAATATGGGTAATCTTGTCTTGGAGCCCTAATCGTGTAATTTCAGACTCCAAATATTGTTTCACTTTTTTTTCTTGCCCACTTACCGCCCTAATGACATACCACTTTAATTCCATGATAAAATTATAAATTATCGTATATGAAACGCATGGTAAAGTTAAATAGTGAATCGGTTAGTCCTATTAAAATTGCAAACAAAATAGATGCTAAAATAACATAAACTGTTTGAACTTGCAATTCTTCCAATTTAGGCCAATGAACTTTATTGATTAGTTCATCAGAATATTGAAAGAATATTTTTCGTATTTTATTCATTTATTTAACTTTTGCACGGGCACTAGGATTCGAACCCAGACCAAAGGTTTTGGAGACCTCTATTCTACCATTAAACTATGCCCGTTCTTAAATATCTACTGATATTACTCTATAATTTCAGTTACTTGACCAGCACCAATAGTTCTACCACCTTCACGAATAGCAAATCTTAAGCCTTTTTCCATCGCAACTGGATATATCAATGTGACAGTTACGGTATGATTTTCGCCAGGCATAACCATTTCTACTCCTTCCGACAATGTAATATCTCCAGTTACATCGGTTGTTCGCATATAAAACTGAGGTCTATAACCATTGAAGAAAGGTTTATGTCTTCCGCCTTCTTCTTTACTTAATACGTAAATCTCTGCCTTAAATTTCTTATATGGTTTAACGGTACCAGGTGCACAAACTACCATGCCTCGTTCTACTTGGTCTTTATCAATACCTCTTAATAATAAACCAACATTATCTCCTGCTTCGCCTCTATCCAAAATTTTTCTAAACATTTCCACTCCTGTTACAGTAGATTTTAAATTTTCTGCACCAAGACCAATAATCTCAACCGCATCTCCCGTGTTGATAATTCCTCTTTCTATTCTTCCTGTTACAACGGTACCTCTACCCGTAATAGAGAACACATCTTCTACCGGCATCAAAAAGGGCTTATCAATATCTCTCACCGGAAGTGGAACATAAGTATCCACTGCATTCATCAGCTCTAATATTTTTTCTTCCCACTGGGGCTCTCCATTTAATGCACCTAACGCAGAACCTCTTATAACAGGAATATCATCCCCTGGGAATTCATATTTATTTAGTAGTTCTCGCACTTCCATTTCTACTAAATCCAACATTTCAGGGTCATCTACTAAATCTACTTTGTTCATGAAAACAACTATGTAAGGAACCCCTACTTGGCGAGCTAAAAGTATATGCTCTCTAGTTTGTGGCATTGGACCATCTGTAGCCGCAACCACTAAAATAGCTCCATCCATTTGCGCTGCACCTGTAACCATATTTTTTACATAGTCTGCGTGACCAGGGCAATCCACGTGTGCATAATGTCTATTGACTGTCTGATATTCTACGTGGGATGTATTGATAGTAATCCCGCGTTCTTTTTCTTCGGGAGCATTATCAATCGAACTAAAATCCCTCTTCTCAGCTAATCCTTGTTTAGATAATACCTGCGTAATCGCTGCGGTTAATGTAGTCTTACCGTGGTCTACGTGACCAATTGTACCAATGTTTACGTGTGGTTTTGAACGGTCAAAGGTTTCTTTTGCCATGATTATTTATATTTTATTTATTCGTGATTATTATATTTGTAGAGCCAATGACGAGAATTGAACTCGTGACCTCTTCCTTACCAAGGAAGTGCTCTACCACTGAGCTACATTGGCTTGTATAAAAAAAAGAGCGGGAGACGAGGCTCGAACCCGCGACCCTCAGCTTGGAAGGCTGATGCTCTACCAACTGAGCTACTCCCGCTTATGTGGGTGGTGATGGATTCGAACCACCGAAGTCGTAAGACAGCAGATTTACAGTCTGCCCCATTTGGCCACTCTGGTAACCACCCTTCTTAATTCTGTAAGAACTGTGCCCCCTGACAGGATCGAACTGCCGACCTACTGATTACAAATCAGTTGCTCTACCAGCTGAGCTAAGGAGGCTTTTTATTTTTGAGTTGCAAAAATAATCATCTTTAATCGAATAACAAAATTTTTTCTCAATTTTTTCTTTAAATTCCCAATAAACGCTTGATTATCAATCACAAAAATTTATTACCTAATGTATGGCTCATCTTTTCCCATAACCAAATCTTACTGCTTTCAATAGCACACGCTAAATCCCGCCCCCAAAACAATTCACTTACAATAGCACTACTTAAACTACAACCTGTACCCCTGACTTCTTTGTCTATCCTCTTCCCTGCAAATGGAATAATTCTCCCCTTCTGAATTAAATAATCTATGCTCTCCGCTCCAAACCAATGCCCCCCCTTTATAAGCAAATTGTTAACTCCAATGTGGTAATATATTGATTCAAGTTCCTCATTCCCTAAATTACGTATCTTGCGATTAGATAACTGCTCACACTCCATAATATTAGGAGTCAAAAGTTCTACTAGGGGAAGAAGTTCATTTTTAATCGTTGCTATAAAGAGTGGGTCCGTTAGATTGCCCCCAGAACTAGTTTTCATGACAGGATCGTAAACAATGTAAACTTTTTTTTTAACTAAAAAATGGGACACAGCCTTCACAATTGAAGAAGTACCAAGCATTCCTATCTTAACGAAATGAATATCAAATTCATCAAATACCGCTTGAAGTTGTTGTAATAATAGTTTTTTTGAAACGGATTTAAAACAAAAAAAACTTTGAGAATTTTGAGCAGTGACTGCAGTAATAACAGAGGCTGCATAAATTTGTTTCTCATAGAAAACTTTTAAGTCTCTTTGAATTCCTGAGCCTGTTGAGCAATCAGAACCACCAATAGTTAATACTGCTTTCATAAAAACCCTATTCAATTAGGGCATTTTGAGGTGGGAGCTAACGGATTCGAACCGCTGACCCTCTGCTTGTAAGGCAGATGCTCTAAACCAACTGAGCTAAGCTCCCTTCTATTATTTTTGAGGTGGGAGCTAACGGATTCGAACCGCTGACCCTCTGCTTGTAAGGCAGATGCTCTAAACCAACTGAGCTAAGCTCCCTTAATCTGTACCCAAGACCGGAGTCGAACCGGTAAGGTATTGCTACCATCGGTTTTTGAGACCGACGCGTCTACCAATTCCGCCACTTGGGCTCAAAAGTGGACTGCAAAACTAATACTTCTTTACGCTTTATCCAAATTTTTTTACAATTTTTTTATCCTTATCTTTCTAAAACCTTTAATTTAGCTTTCCTTAAACTCTATTTTTTGTGCTAACACAATATTATCAAGAAATAAATCCTTGTTTTTAGGTAATATTTGAGCAAGTAAACTTCCTATTAAAAGTGTTGGAAAAATCAAGCATAACATAGCTAAATATTTTGTTATTCTTGTTGAATAAGATTTTTTATAGATATACTCCGCAATTAACTGAACAATAACTCCAAAATTTTGAACGGTTTTTTCTTGTTTAATAATCTCAAAACTATGTCTTTTTAATAAGTAAGTTAATCCAAAGGAAGAGTAACGAGCATAATCATAAGGTTGTTCGTGTTCGTCCCATACAAATGGAACCGTTAATAACAATTTTCCGTTCGGTTTTAGTACTCTATAAATCTCGCATAAAAAATCATTGGGCTCGAATACATGCTCTAATACTTGAAAACAGACTACCGAATCAAAGGTATGGTCATCAAAGGGAATTTTTTTTCCATCATAAAAGACATCAATTTTTTTTATTGCACGGTTTATAGTATTATCAATTTCTAAACCAATATACTCTTGGGATAGGAAGCATTTTTCGTAAGGCTTTGAACCACAACCAATATCTAATGTTTTTCCTTGAATAAATTTACCTAATTTAGCAATCTCATTCCATAAAGCTTTTCGTGCGATGTAGAACGGATTAAAAAGCATTCCCAAAATGGGCGTAGGCTCAAAGTACTGTTTTAATAAAAAGGGGCTCATTGGTTTTCCTTTAATTTCTTAACTGCGGCATCATAAACTCTTTTCATCCCTTCCCGTAAGGAAATTTTAGGATACCAACCGAACCGATTCGTGACATAAGTCATATCTGCGTAACGAGAATGAACACCAACTGGTTTATCAAGAAGAGGTTTTATCTCGGGTTTATAACCTGCAAATTCACAAAATAAATCAATAACTTCTCGGAAGGTGGTTAGTTTACCGAAACCGATATTTATGGCAGAACCGTCATGAATATGATTGATGGCAAGTAAAATACAATCTATACAATCTTCAATATGAACAAAATCTCTACCTTGGTAACCTGTTCCCCAAACTTCAAAGGGGTTTTCTTTTTTGGCGGCTCTTGCGGCGATGGCAGGAATAGGATAACTCAAATCTTGGTCTTCACCATACCCAGAAAAAGGTCTTACACAAGCTACTTTCAGCCCGTAATATTTAGCGGCAATTTGAGCCAAATACTCTCCCGTTAATTTAGACCATCCATAAGTCATATCTGGTTGCCCTAATGCACCCCCAAATTGAATATCCGTTTCTTTTAAAGCTACAGCTCCTTCGTGCGTTTGTAAGGAAATCGGATAAGCGGCGCTAGAACTAGGATATAAAATTCTATCAGGTCTATGTTGAACAGCCCAATAAAATAATTCTGCGTCAATGGCTAAATCTAACGCTACTGCCATAGGATCTCCGTCTATTTTAGACCTCCCTCCTACAATAGCCGCAAAATGGTATACATCATTAAACCTCTCAATACTAAAAGTTCTTTGAAGCCACTGAGGCTCATTTCTTATATACCATAAAAAATTCTTAAAATCCCCCTTCCAAAAAAGAATTCTTTTTTCTTGGTCTATATATTCAAAATCTGAAGTCTTCTCTATGACACAATTAGGGAACCATCTCTCAGGAGCCGTTCCTGTTGATAAATCATCTATGATGAGTAGCCTATCTTGAGTCGTTTGGTATAATCGTTTTACTAAATTCCTTCCTACAAACCCGCACCCTCCAGAAATTAAATGTACTTTTTGCATGCAAAATCAGAAATAATCAGCAAAAATAGTAAGAAAATTAGTAAAAAGAATTTTATGTAGTTTATTAGACATGGTTAAGATTTTATCATACAAGTTTGAAAAAATCAATTCCTAATAACGGACGTAGGTCTAAAATTTGTATATTTGCCGCTAATTTTATAAGTGGTTTATTTAGAAATATTATGATAAAAGAAATTAAAGTCCCCAGTCCAGGAGAATCCGTAACCGAAGTATCTATTGACTCATGGTTAGTGAAAGATGGAGATTATGTCAAAGTAGATCAAGCTATTGCTGAAATTGCGTCTGATAAAACGATGCTTACTTTATATAGCGAGTTTGCTGGCGTTATTAAGATACTAGTTAATCCTGGTGAAGTAATTCCTGTCGGAACGGTAGTTTGTAGTATAGATACTTCCGTAAACGCTCCTACAACTTCTGCTAGCACAATAGTTTCTGCAGAGCCTTCCCAGTTAAGTTCCAAGTCTGTAACGTCCTCTTCTGAACATTATGCTAAAAATCTTCCTTCCCCTTCTGCCCAAAAATTGATGGAAGAAAAAGGTATACAGCAAGTAGAAGGAACAGGTAAAGATGGCAGAATTACCAAAGCCGATGTTGTAATTGCTATAAATAAATCTCAAACAGAAAAATCTACTCCCATTACAGTAGAGCAACCTGTTGATACCCCTGTTTTATCGGGTATACGAAATGTGCGAAGAGAAAAAATGAGTATGCTTCGAAAAAAAGTAGCGGAAAGATTAGTTTCCGTAAAAAATGAAACTGCTATGCTAACTACTTTTAACGAAGTAGACCTATCTGCTATTGTCGCTTTAAGGGCTAAATACAAAGATAAGTTTAAAGAAACACACGGTGTAGGTTTAGGTTTTATGTCCTTCTTTGCTAAAGCTTGTTGTGAGGCTATTAAGGCATTTCCTGTAATTAACGCTCAAATTGATAACGATGATATCGTCTATTTTGATTATGTAGATATGGGAATTGCCGTTTCTACTGAAAGAGGATTAGTAGTGCCTGTTGTAAGAAATTGTCAATCCCTAAGTTTAGCCCAAATTGAAAAAGAAATATTAGATTTAGCTACCAAAGCCCGTAATAATAAATTGAAAATAGAAGAGATGATGAACGGTACATTTACTATCACGAATGGAGGTGTATTCGGTTCTTTAATGTCTACCCCTATTATCAATCCACCACAAAGCGCAATTTTAGGTATGCACGCCATTAAAGATAGACCTGTCGTTGTAGATGGGCAAGTACTTGTAAGACCTATGATGTATATCGCTTTATCTTATGACCATAGAATCATTGATGGTAAGGAATCGGTCTCTTTTTTAGTGAGAGTAAAAGAATTACTTGAAGACCCCGCACGATTATTGCTAGAAATATAATCGAAATATTCTATAATAACGTTAAATGGGCTTCTTTAACTTATAATTAGAGCTCATGTTTTCTTAATAAAAAATTTACAATCCTTGCAAATATGCGATTGATTTGGAGTGGTATTTTTCTTTGGTTATTTATTTACGTATCTAATACATGGGGACAAACAGATAGTACTATGGTTGTTCCTTTTACTCTTTCCGATAAAATACGCCTCATTCGCATAGAAGAACAAATGAATACGAAGTTCCACGAAATTGACCGACGTTTTGAGCAGGTAGATAAACGCTTTGAGCAAATTGATAAACGTTTTGAACAGATAGACAAACGATTAGACCGACTTGAAGATTTAGTATGGGCGGCAATATTTGCTTTACTTACTGCCATGATAATGCTTATAGGTTTTATTTTGTGGGATAGAAGGACTTTCCTTAAACCTATTAACCTCAAAATGAATGATATAGAAAATGAACATCAAAAACAAAAAGAGAACTTTCAAAATATGTTACAAGTTTTAAAAGAAAAAGCCAAGGAAGACGACACCATCAAAGAATTACTCAAAAAATTTAATTTGTGGTAGAAGTTTTTGTCAAAATTTACTATTTTGGGAGATATGCGTAAGTTATATTTTTTTAGGTATTAAAAAATTATTGCAAAAAGAAAGTAATTTTGTAATTTTGCGTTTGGTTAATGTATAGATATTTTTTGCTGATAATCAGCATAGTAGTAGGTATAAGTTGTACAAACAAGTACGCAAAGATGGCTAAAAAAGGTAGTATTGCGGAAAAGGACTCTGCGGCAGTTTATTTTTTTAACAAAAAAAATTATGAAACAGCAATGCCTATATTAGAAGAGTTATTAGGGGTATATAGAGGAACTGCACGCTACCAAAAAATTTTATATTTTTATGCTTATTGTAAGTACGGAATGCATGATTACCTTACAGCCGCTTTTTATTTTGAAGAATTTACCAAACAATTTCCCAGTTCTGAATATACTGAAGATTGTCAGTTTATGATAGCGAATTGCTATCGGGCTATGTCTGCTGATTATATTTTAGACCAATCTGAGACCCAAAAAGCTATAGAAAACTTTGAGTTTTTTATAGAACAATATCCTATGTCGCCGAGAGTAGAAAAAGCGGAAACTTATATTAAAGAACTCCGCGAAAAACTTATGATTAAAGCTTTTGAGCAAGCTAATCTGTACTATAAAATTGGTTATTATAAGTCCGCAGTGGTTGCCTTTAAAAATTTTATTTCTGATTATCCAGGCTCTCTCTATCGAGAGGAAGCCGCTTATAAAATGATAAAATCTTCATTAGAATACGCTAAACAAAGTATTGAAACAAAACAAGCGGAACGATATCAAACAACTCTTGACTTATATCAAAAATTCGTAGAACGGTACCCTACCAGTAAATATCTTAAAGATGCAGAAAATTGCTACTCTGAAGCACAAAAAAATTTAGAAAGAATCAAAAAAAATTTACAGTAATATGAATATACCTGAAAATTTGGAAACTAGTATCCAACCATTAGATTTATTTAAAATCATTGATGAAACAGGGAACATCTATAAAGCTTTGATGGTTATGAGTAAGCGAGCTAATATGCTTTCTCAACAGATGAAACAAGAAATTTTAAATAGATTAACAGACTTTTCTAGTTATTCGGATAGTGTTGAAGAAATCGTTGAAAATCGCGAACAAATTGAAATATCCAAAATGTATGAGCAAATGCCGAAACCTACTATCATCGCTTTATATGAGTATCAAAATCGCCTTATAGAGTGGAAAGAATAGACTTTTCCGATTTAAATTCTGATCGACCCCTGAAAGGCAAAAAAATCCTTTTAGGGGTTTGTGGTAGCATTGCCGCTTATAAATCTGTTTTTCTTTTAAGACTACTACAAAAACAAGGTGCAGAGGTGCAAGTGATAATGACTAACAATGCAAAGCAATTTGTTACGCCATTAACTTTTTCTACTTTATCCCAAAACCCTGTTTTTTCTTATTTATGGCATGAATCCACAGGAAACCAAGACTGGTCCCAGCATGTTCAAATAGCACAAAAAGCAGATTTAATTCTAATAGCCCCTGCTACTATGAATACTATCACCAAATTAGCCTGCGGCATTTGTGATGACGCTGTCACCGCAACCGTTTTTTCTGCTTCCTGCCCCATCTTGATTGCTCCCGCTATGGACAAAGACATGTTCAATTCGCCTCAAAATCAAAAAAACCTTCAAACTCTTCAGGCATTCGGTTACCGTATTCTACCAACAGAAACAGGATTTCTTGCTTCTGGATTATACGGGGAAGGTAGACTTTTAGAACCGGATATTATCGTTGAACAGGTCCTTTTTACTTTAACTCCTAAATTATTACTTAACCAAAACCTTCTAATCAACGTAGGTCCTACCCAAGAGCCTATAGACCCCGTGCGTTTTATTTCTAATTATTCTACTGGGAAAATGGGAATTGCTATTGCCAAGTGGGCTTATCGTATGGGAGCACAAGTTACGCTTATTGCAGGTGCAATCACTGCTGAGATCCCTCCCATTCCTATTCAGGTAGTTCGTGTTCAAACCGCTAACCAAATGTTTCAGGCTATGCTAGAACACTTCCCAAAAGCCAGTATTATTATTGGAACCGCCGCAGTAGCCGATTTTAAACCTCAATTTTCTCAAAACCAAAAAATCAAAAAAATAGATAATCAAGAAATAATAAACCTTGTACTCACCCAAAATCCCGATATATTACTAGAACTGGGTAAACAAAAAAAAACACACCAAAAATTAGTGGGATTTGCACTAGAAACCCATAATGAGCTAGAAAATGCTAAAAAAAAACTTTTAAAAAAAAATTTGGATTGGATTGTCTTAAACTCTACGCAAGAAAAAGGTGCTACCTTCGGGCATGATACTAATAAAGTTTATTTTATTTCCTCTAACCAGGTTATAGAAACTGAATTATTACCTAAAGAACAAATCGCTATCCAATTATTACAAATCATAGCTTCTATGCACTAAAAGATGCTCACCCAGCGCAATTTAATTGGAATTTTCTTCGCCTCAAGACCTATCAACCTCCTCATTACTTGGATTACCTTTTCTGTAGCCGCTTATTTTTCTTATTTGCATCACTTTGATTTCCTTTATTCTTCTGTATATTGGCTACAAGTAACCTGTATGTTAATTATCACCGCATCAGGATACATCATCAACGATTTATATGACTATAAGATAGACTTAATCAACAAACCTCATAAAACTTACGTCAATATTTACGCATCCTCTAAAAAATTTTGGACCTCCTATTGGTTGATGACGTTCGCTGCCGCAATTTTAAGCCTTTTTTTACCATGGAAATTTTTAATTATCAACTATGGAAGTATGTTCTTGCTCTATTTATACGCTTATTATTTTAAACGCTATGCTATTGTTGGAAATTTAATTGTGAGTACATTGACTTCCATGGTAGTTATTTCCGGAGGGCTATTAGCTCATATTAAACTCCCTTTGATGTGGATGAGTATTTTTGCTTTTCAAATTACTTTAATACGTGAAATTGTCAAAGATATAGAAGATTTAAAAGGAGATTTAAAAAATCAATTAAAAACATTACCCATTATAGCCGGCCTTAAATTAACTCAAATCGTTTTATTAAGTTTAATGGTTGTTATTATTTTAACGATATTATTACCGTTTCTTGTGTATTACAGTCTTTTCCATGAATTCTTATGGGATTATTTATTAAGCAGTATTTTGCTGGTTATTTTTCCTCTTTTCTGGGTAATGAAAATCTTGATGACAAAGGGCTTTTTTTTCTTAAAATATACTAAAACAAGCTTATATTTAAAATGGATTATGATTGGTGGAATTATTAGCTGTTTCTTTTTGAAATAATACTTAAACTTGGATAGTTAAGATTTCATTTAAATGAGTTGTGTAACGGGGAGACCTGTACGCTTGTTTCATTTTCCATATGCGTTTATCTTGGGTAGCAAGACGCACTTTTTGTTGCCCATAAATGTTATTAATTTTATCAATTACTTGCATTAAAGGGATATGTCGTTCATTACGTTTTTCGAAAAGAGAGCCTTGTGAATAATCAGCTTGTGAAAGGTCTTGTACTATAACACCTGCTTTTTTGTAAGCATATCCGGGTTTAAAGATGAGTTTTAAAGCTTGTGTAGCAAAAGAAGCTAGTTCTATGTTGGAGTTAGTTGGAAAAGGTAGTTTAATATTGATGCTTGGATTATATTGGGGTAAATCTTTACGATGTTTGTTAGTACGAAGGAAAACTAATAAAGCATTACAACACGAATTTTGTTTACGTAATTTTTCTGCACATAAAACGGCAAAAGTTGCGATACGTTCTCTCAGTTGTTCCCATTCTGTATAAGAGGACTCAAAACTGCGAGTTGTAGCTATATTTTTTTTGATGGAGGGTTCTTCTAGTTCTAAAACAGGGTTTCCTTGCAAATCATGTTTTAGTCGTAACCCTACTATGGTCATGAGTTTTCTTACTGTGGTATCATCAAGTTGAGTAAAATCATAAGCAGTTTTTATGCCCATTGAAGATAGCCGTAGGCTGTGTTGTTTTCCGATGCCCCAAATATCTTCTACTTTAAGCCATTGTAAAGCTTTAATGCGTTTTTTTTCGTTATCTATGAGATAAACTCCTTGGGTTTCTTGAGGATATTTTTTGGCTATGCGGTTAGCAACTTTTGCTAACGATTTGGTCGGGGCTATCCCTATACTGATTGGGATTCCTGTCCATTTCATTACTCTATGGCGCATTTGTTGTCCGTAGTCTTGCAAATTAAAATTGGTAAAGCCATCAAATCTTAAAAAACATTCGTCGATGCTATAGATTTCGATCTCAGGGGAGAACTCGGAGAGTATATTCATAACGCGGTTACTCATGTCTCCGTATAATTCAAAATTAGCGGAGAAGACTTGAACTTGGTGTTGCTCGAATAGTTTTTCGTATTCAAATGCAGGAGCACCCATCGGGATTCCTAATGCTTTGGCTTCATTACTTCTTGCAATTACGCAACCATCATTATTAGAAAGCACTACAACCGGTTTCCCCTTTAAATCAGGACGAAATACTCGCTCGCACGAAGCATAAAAATTATTGCAATCCACCAAAGCAAACATAGATTACACCTTTTTGATAACGTAAGTAACAATTCCCCAAATTAAAAAATTTTCATCATTTACCAGAATCGGTTGATAGTTTTCATTTTCAGGAAGAAGCCAAATTTTTTTTTGGTTAACCTGAATACGCTTAGCAGTAAATTCTCCATCAATATAACAAACTGCAATTTTACCGTTAGCAGGTTCTAGACTTCGGTCTATGACGAGTAAATCGCCATCATTTATTCCTGCATTTTTTAGGGATTCCCCTTTGACGCGTCCATAAAACGTTGCAGAAGGATTTTTGATTAAATGCCGGTTTAAATCTATCGTTAGGTTAACAAAATCTAAAGCAGGTGAAGGAAAGCCCGCAGAAATTCCTTCTTCTACATAAGGTAATTCTAATTGCGTTTCTGCACTTACCGAGAAAATGTCTATTATACTGTGTTTAGCTTGCTTGCAAGATTTCATTAGGATGTTTAGGTTGCAAATCTACAAAAAAAAATCTACTTATATTATTTGTGATGCGTATTATTCAAAATTCTTAAAATCTTTTCTTTTTATTTATCATTTGTTTATATTTGCATTATCTTTCCTTAATAGTATATGAAGCCAGAAGTTTTGAGTGCATTAAAAAATTATTTATTCCAACTGGCTGATGATGAACTAATTATTGGTCATAGAAATTCTGAATGGACAGGAATAGGACCTATCCTGGAAGAAGATATTGCTTTTGCATCTATGGCACAAGATGAAATTGGTCATGCTCAAGCTTTTTATCTTTTAATTCATGAACTTGGTGAACAAGACCCCGATACGCTCGCTTTCTATAGAAGTTATTCTATGTTTCGTTGTTGTCAGTTGGTAGAGTATCCTATTGGTGAATATGATTTCAGTTTAACAAGGCATTTTCTTTATGATATTCAAGAAATGATTCGATTAAAAGCCTTATCGCAATCTAAATATGAACCACTCGCCAATCTGGCTTCTAAACTTATACGTGAAGAGAAATATCATTACATGCATGCTGTTACTTGGTTTCAACAGCTCACTAATGGTGGGGAAGAAGCCCGCATTCGTATGCAGAATGCTTTTAATTTTACTTATCCATTAGCTTTTTCTTTGTTTGAACCTACGGATTACCATACGATTTTAGTTCAAGAAAGTTATATTCCCGCAGAGCAAGAACTAGAAAAGCAGTGGTTACAAGAAATTCAAGCTATTACCCAAAAAACTCCTATCGTTATCCCTGAGGTCCCCAATAAAACGCTATATTATGGTGGGAGAGTTTGCAAACATTCTGAACACCTCGAACCACTAGTAAACGAAATGTCCGAAGTTTTTGTTATAGATCCAACTGCTAAATGGTAATATGATTACCAAAGAAAATATTTTAGAGTATCTTGACGAAGTGAAAGACCCTGAAATCCCTACTATTTCTTTAGTAGATTTAGGAGTTATTTCGGATATACAAATTTATGAAAATCAAGAAGTTATAGTAGAAATAACTCCTACTTTTGCGGGTTGTCCTGCTATTGAATATATGCGTAAAAACGTTGAAGAGGTGCTTCTAAAAAAAAACGTTCCTGCCAAAGCAGTTATCAATTATAATAAAGTTTGGTCTTCGGATTTTATTACTGAAAAAGGATTGAAGCAATTACAAGCATTTGGTTTAGCTAAACCTTCTAAATCTACTGAAGATTTACTACAAAGCATGCAAAACGTAGAATGTCCCAAATGTCATAGTAAAAATACTCAACTTCTAAACCCTTTTGGTCCTACTCTTTGTCGTGCTATTTTTCATTGTCACGATTGTAAAGAAACTTTTGAGCAGTTTAAAACTTTATAGTCAAAGTATTGCATTTCATTTATGATAAATTTGTTTTTGCGATTTCAACTTTTGGTTGAATTAGGGGTTGGGGTTTGTTTAGGGAAATGGGCTTACTCTCAAACGTTAGAACCTCCAGATAGCCTTGCGTTCATGCGTTATTCAGGGAAAGAACTTTATTCTAAAGAATGTTGGGATACTTTACGTTTTGCATTTATAAAAAAGAAAGTGGAAATAGGATTGATATTTCCTGTATGGCAAGCAATTCATGGGCATGAAAAATTCACAGTATTAGAGGGAATCGTTTCTACAGAAACCCCTGATAACCCCATACGAGGCCCCCATATATCCGAAGAAGATTTTCCTAACTATCATTACTCGCACGATTTTTGTTTTAACGTTTTCCCTGATTCAGAATATAAACACTTGTTATGTTACTTTAATACAGCCAATGGGCAATGGGCTTGTAGAAGACACATGCACGTAGAATGGGAAATTGGTATGGCGAGTGGTAATAAAACCAACTCTCTGAGAACAGAAATGCAAAAAGGAAATAGCGCAGGTTTTATTAGTTATGGGCACCAACGACAACAGCCCTTAAAACATCTACCTGCCATCGGTGACTGGGTACACCTGGAAGGAATCTACGTATGGGATAGAGGGCATCCTCCCGCTAAAACCGAAATTCACCCTATTTTCTTTATGCTTATCAAAAGAAGAACCCCAGAAATTTATCAACAAAAAAAATCGTTACGATTAGATTTGTTTGCCAATGGTGATGGCTCCGCTTTCTATAATAATTTCCCTAACCAACCCCATTTCGTCTTCCCTGTCTTTATGAACCAAAAAGATTATCAAGTTAAAATAAAACTTCCTGATTACCTCCAAAATACTGACTTTAATATTGTAATACAAAATGAGCCCGGGCATACGGCTCCGATTTCTTGTTCGGTTCAAAAAATCAATGACCAAGAGCTATTAGTTCAAGTGCCTTGGAAATCACAAAATTTACCTAATACCGTTAAATTCCATCAAGTTATTTATATAGTACCCAAAGAAAATATAGATATATCAGACTATCAAAATGTTGTTGTAGTCCTACAAGAATTTAAAAGAATAAAAACGGTAGATTTCTTACGAAAACCGCAATTACGTGTATTTGTGAATATTCATCAGAAATATTATTTTTTGAATGAGTGGTCTCCGAGTGAAGATATTCTTAATAAGGGCTGGGGAAAATCTTGTAAACGCAAATGGAAATTTCAAATTACTGATACTTTATTGATTCATAAGGATTCAATTTTTAGAGTTCAGTTCAATGCCTGGGAGGCTGATGGGGTCGATAAAGTTATGGGACAACTACTCAATCAAAATTGTGATTGTGAATATAAGACCAAAAAAAACATGGTAAAAAGTTTAGTTCATTTAGGATTATTATTTAAAGGTTGCAAGGATGATGTACTACGAGAGGGATACCAATACCATAGAGCTAATGAAATTGTTGGAAAACAAAAATTTATTATTTATAACCAAGGAGAAATTCAAGATGATCCATGCCCTTTTGGTAGATACAACCCTACTAAGCGTTTAAAACTTACCTACAGCATTGAAAAACTATGAAATCGGTTAATCTATTTTAGTGAATTTTTGATTAACGGTTTGATTACCCGACTGGACAGTTACCACATAAGTGCCTGCAGGTAAATCACTAACGGAAAATTCGTATCTTTTTGTCCCGTCTAATATAAAAGATTTTAATTTTTGTCCTAACAAATTGTAAATGGAAATAGAGGTTATGGATTGATCTGATTCTACGAATAATCTATCTTTTGTAGGGTTAGGATAAGCTAGTATTTTGATTGGATTATCTATCTCTTGTACATTAGGGATATCTCCAAGATGAAGTTTTAGAGCGGGTTTAGCGTGTATATACCTTACAAGCAAAAAGCTGAACAAAAATAGTATGTATATTTTTTTCATAGGAGTATAATTTGCTACAAAAATAAGAATAAAAATTATGCATGTCAAGAGTTAAGTAAAAAATTTTTTTATTTTTTAGAAATTTATTTACAAGCTAAAAACAAAATTGCAAGAAGTTTAAAATATACTTAATAAAAAAAGGAAACAATTTGATAAACTGCATATTAGTATTAAATTCTTATAAAAAACTTTAATAATTAAAAAAGTTCTATCTTTGCGACATGATTAAGAAAATATTGATAGCGAATCGTGGCGAGATTGCCTGTCGTATTGTAAGGACATGTAAATCATTAGGGATAGCTACTGTGGCGGTATATTCTGATGCGGATAAATTCTCTTTGCATGTAAAGATGGCGGATGAAGCGGTATGGATTGGGGAGTCTGCTCCGAGTGCTTCATACCTTAAAATGGATAAGTTGATAGAAGTTGCAAAACAAACTCAAGCAGATGCCATTCACCCAGGGTACGGTTTTTTAGCTGAAAATGCTACTTTTGCCCAGTTGTGTTGGGATAATGGTATAATCTTTATTGGTCCGAATCCCCAAGCTATTCAGGCTATGGGTTCAAAAAAAGAAGCAAAAGAATTAGTATCTCAATATCAAGTACCTACTATCCCTGGCTACAATGGTTCAGACCAAAGTCTTCATAGATTACAATCTGAGGCACAGAAGATAGGTTTCCCATTACTTATCAAAGCGTCGGCGGGAGGAGGTGGCAAAGGTATGCGTATTGTACGAAGCCAAGAAGCGTTTAATGATGCCTTGAATGCCGCTAAAAGGGAAGCCCTTGCCGCTTTCGGTGATGATACTGTGCTCCTAGAAAAATATTTTGATACTTCCCGCCATATTGAAGTCCAAATTTTGGGGGATAAACACGGAAATATTATACATTGCTTTGAGAGAGAGTGTTCCATTCAAAGGCGTTATCAAAAAATTATTGAAGAAGCTCCATCACCCGCTCTAACCCCTGAACTACGAAAAAAAATTACTCAAGCCGCAATCAATGCCGCAAAAGCTATTCAATACGATAATGCAGGTACGGTAGAGTTTTTATTAGATGAAGAAGGCTCTTTCTATTTCTTAGAAATCAATACACGTATTCAGGTAGAACACCCTGTAACAGAGGCAATTACAAATATGGACTTAATTGCTATGCAAATTCATGTTGCAGAAGGTGGAATGCTACCACAACAGTCAACGCAATTTCATGGACACGCCATAGAATGTCGTATTTACGCAGAAGATCCCTATGATGATTTTATGCCACGAAATGGTAAATTATTAACTTTTGAAGTCCCTGATTTAGTGCGTGTAGATACGGGAGTACAAGCTGGCGATACCATCTCCATCTTTTATGACCCAATGATAGCAAAAATTATTAGCCACGGCAAAAATCGTAATGAAGCTATTCGTAAAATGATTTATGCTCTCCAAAATAGTAAAATACAAGGACTAACTCATAATCAAACTTACTTATTACAGATTTTACAACACCCTGCCTTCCAAAATGCCCAACTCTCTACAGCTTTTATTAAGCAATATGAAAACGATTTAAAATTTAATATTCAAGAACCTTTGTGGTTAGCAGCCGCTTTAATTTATCAGTCGTTGAAAACCCCTTTAGCCTTGCCTTTTCTACCCCGTGGTTGGAGAAACAATCCTTACCAATGGAGTTACGAACTTTTCAAACTTCAAGAAAAAAATTTTAAGGTAGAATATCAATGGCTTGAGGAGGATAGTATTCAAATCAAAATAAAACAACAAGACTACACTATCACTCAAATAACCTTACAAAATCATAGTTTAGTTTTCTTTTTAGACAAAGTAAAATATACATTTGAAGTACAAAAGACAAGCAAAGGCTTTGAAGTGTGGTATCAAGGTATCAATTTAGAAATTGAAACGATAGACAAATTACCTGATGTGGTTCAAGGAGAGAATAAAAATGCTTATGTTGCTCAAATGCCTGGAGAAGTATTAAAAGTTTTAGTACAAGTGGGAGAGATAGTGGAACCAGGAACTCCTTTAATGGTGTTGGTCTCTATGAAGATGGAAAACACGCTTTATGCGCATAGCAAAGGGATTGTTAAAGAGATTTTTGTAGCAGAAAAAAGCTTCGTAGAAGCAAATTCACAATTACTGCAAATAGAAAGTTTGAATTAAAGCAGATTTCTTCCCAGTTGTTTTACGAACTGAAATAATCTCATTAAGGCTTTTAGATAACGTAGGTCACTTCGTTCGTTTGTTATGACAATATTTTAAGGTTATTGTTTTATAGAGCTGAAGGATTTAGTGGGTCTTGGTAAAACAAAAATAATTTATTTTCATTTTTTTCTGAAAATACTATATATTTGCATAAAATTTTTTACATGTACAGAGTAGGCTTTGCTAAAAAAGATATAACTGCTTTTCTGAGAGGCATTGGAATGATGGGCTGGTGTAAACCTGGCAACGTAGTGGAAGAGGTTGAATCGAACTTATATGCAAGGGCGGTTGTAATTGAATACCAAAACGAGAAAGTAGCGATTGTAGTAACAGAAACTGCTACTATGACGTTGGCTATGCGACAAATGGTACTCAAAAAATTAAAAACTACTTACTCCCACTTAGGATTTAGAGAAAAAAATGTGCTTTTAATGGCTACTCATACGCACAGCGCTCCCGGCGGAAACTCCCATTATCTCCTCTATAATTTAACTACTCCTGGTTACTCCTATGAAGTCACCGAAACTTATGTAACAGGTATTCTTGAAGCTATCATAGAAGCAGACCAACATAAGCAAAATGCTTTCATTTATTTTGGAAAATCCGAATTTAATCCTGCTATTCCGGTTGCTTTTAATCGCGCTATTGAAGCATGGAATCAGAATCCCGAAAATGAAAAATATGATGAACAACACCGACACCTCGCATTAGACCGTAACGCCTATCAACTTACTTTCCTTAACGAACAATTAGTTCCTCTCGGAATACTCAATTTTTTTGCTGTTCATACTACTACTGTCCATTCTGACAAAAAGACCATCAGCTCGGATAACAAAGGCTATGCCGCTAACCAATTAGAAAATCTAATGCGAATACAGAACCCCCATTTTGTTGCTATTTTTGCTCAAGGCGCCGCAGGGGATGTAAGCCCTAACTTCAAAATCCATAAAGGTGATAAAGAAAAAAGAGGTGAAACCACAGATGACTTCATCAACCGTAAAATTAACGGAACTTACCAAATGGAAAAAGCCCAAGAGCTTATGTTTGATGCTAAAAATACTCCCTCTTTGATCCCCGCATTAGATTATGCTCTTAATTACTTTGATATGACCCAATCGGTTGTTGACCCTGAATTTGTGCAAGGAAAACAAGGATTAACTACCGCAGACCCTTGTTTCGGTATCTATTTCATTGGTGGCACCGCCGAAGGACTAGGAATACCCCCTTTCTGGATACGTCTACTCGCTAATTTCGTTTCTAAAAGAAATCAAAAACTGCTCAAAAGAAGCCCCTACTATGAACAATTATTCAAAGCGCAAGCTGAAAAAGTTATTTTAATCAATTGCAAAAAAGGAGAATTTGCTGGTACAGGTGCTTTTCATAAATTGCCTATCCCTGATTTTATAGACCCTTTCCTTGCCGAATTAAGAAGGCTTTCCGCATTGGGAGAAACTCATCTTCCCGCTCAACCGCTCGTCCCGGATATCTTGCCCCTCCAAATCATAAAAATTGGTGAAATTGCTATTGCCGCCGCCCCCACTGAATTAACTACTACCGCAGGGCTCCGTATCCAAAAACAAATCTTACAAAATTTAAACGGCGTTAAAGCGGTCATTGTAGCAGGTTACGCTAATGGATATGCCTCCTATACTACCACCCCCGAAGAATACGAAATCCAACATTATGAAGGAGCTAGTACGCTCTACGGAAAATATACTTTACCCGCCTTCCAAACCCATTTCCAGTCCTTAATCCGTGAACTGAATACCTCCAAGCATTTAAGACCCCTTGAACCCTCCTTATACCCCTATGAGTTCAAAGAAGAAGACCTCAAAAATCGATTATTTAAACCCTTCCAAAGTGCAGGAATCTTGAGAGTAAATAAATAATTTGGTGCTATAACAACTAAAAACCTAATACTGGATTTTTATTTCGCTCATGAATAGCCCTTCTATTGAAATATGGACACTCTCCAATGGCATTCGCGTCATTTCGCAATATCTCAAAAATTCCTTGATCGTACACGCTGGTATTATAGCTAATGTAGGTACAAGAGATGAAGAACTAACTCAAAATGGAATTGCTCATCTATTTGAACACATGGCTTTTAAAGGTACTAACAAACGTAAACCTTGGCATATCCTTAACTCTATTGACTCTGTCGGCGGTGAAATCAACGCCTTTACTACCCGTGAAAAAACTTGTTTTCATACCGTTACCACTAAACAACACCTCAAAAGAGCCATAGACCTACTCTCTGATATCGTTTTCTATTCTAACTTCCCCGAAAAAGAACTCGTCAAAGAAAAACAAGTTATCTACGATGAAATGGATATGTATATTGACCTGCCCGAAGAGTCTATTTATGATGAATTTGAACAACTCCTCTTTCCTAATCAAACCTTAGGGCTACCTATTCTCGGAACTCGCGAATCCCTAAATGGTATTACTACCAAAGATCTACTACTTTTCAGAAATCATCATTATTCTACTCCTAATATTGTAGTCAGTATTGTTGGAAACTTTAGAACAGATTTATTAGAAAAATATTGTAAACAGTTTTTAGAGCCTATTGCCTTAAATCCCCAAAAAAAATTACGAAAAGCTTTTTATTTTGGGACTCCATTTGAAAAAATCGTCCCTAAATCCATCAATCAAGGACATATCATTGTAGGTGGTAAGGCTTGCTCCTATCTCTCCAAAGATTTTTACACTTTTTCTTTACTAGTCCATTACCTTGGTGGTGAAACCATGAATAATCTTTTGAACCTGAACATACGTGAAAAATTTGGAATTTGTTATCATATCAATACTTTTTTTACTCCCTATGAAGATACAGGAATATGGGGAATTTATGCAGGCTTTGATTTTCATAACCTCAAAAAATTACAAAAACTCATTCAAAAGGAACTACAACAAATTATTGATAAAGGAATTTCTACTAACAAATTAGAACGCATCAAAAAACAATTTATTGGACATTTGATTCTTGCTAATGAAAGTAAATTTAATCGTCTACAAAGCCAAGCTAAAAATTTATTAGATTTTGGAAGGATAATAGATATTCAGGAAATAATTACTTTGATACAAAAAATTACGAACGTTCAAATACAGGAAATAGCTAACTACTATCTCAACCCTCACAACCTTAATACGATTGTCTTTCAACCCATCTTAAAAACTTAATATCCATGCAAACTGACTAGTGAATTATATGTTAAAAAAATATTTATTAGTTACTGCATGTAAGCAAAATATTATTACTTTTGCGGTAAAGCCTTTTTATGCAAGTCAAAGAAGTATTAGCGCAATTAGAAAATCTTCAAGATATCAAAGAACAAATTGATTATTTGAATGATATGGCTTATATCCATCGTTTTTCTAATACTTCTTTAATGGAAGAACTTTCCAAAAAAGCCTTAGAACTTTCTCTCTCCATCAATGATTTAGCTAGAATTGCTCGCTCTTGGCGAAACATAGGAATTGTTAATATTGTCTATGGTTTCTTTGAAAAAGCTATGGAGTGCTTGCAAACCTCCTTGAAAATTTACGAAGACATTCACGATGAAGCAGGGCAAGCCGCCGTATCAGGTAATATTGGTAGAGTTTACTTTTCTCTCGGGCAACATGAAAGTGCTATCCATTGGTACTTAAAATGTATTGATAAATGTATTCCCATCCATCTAGAAAGAGATTTAGGAATTGCTTACGACAACCTCGCAGAAGTTTTTATGGTTCTAACAAACTACAGCCAAGCCTTTGATTATGTCAATAAAGCTATTCCCATTTTTGAAAAACTTCGTGAATTTTCTTTGTTAGCAGTATCCTATGAAACCCTTGGTGAAATTTATTATAAACAAAACCAATATGAAGAGGCTATGAAATGGCAACTGAAAGCCATTGAAATTGCAGAAAAAGTAGATGACCACAGCAATATTGCAAGAGGCTATCTCCAAATTGGTAAAATTTACAGAAAAAAAAGAAACTACAAAGAATCATTAAAAGCTTTTCTTCGGGCATTAAGCATCGCTGAACCTATTCATAACAAAGATACTGTAGGAACTGCTTGTTTGCAATTAGCCATTTTATCCTTTGATGCGGATGAGTTAGAGGAAGCTCATAATTACGCCCAAAGATGTTTAAAAGTCGCTATTGAAACAGGTATGAAACATTTAGAAGCTAATGCTTACAGAATATTAAGCAATATTGCCGAAGAAAAAAAAGATTTTAAAACAGCACTAGAATTTTATAAACAATTTGAAAAAGTTAAATCAGAAACTATTCAACTTTCTTCTGAACAAACCATCAAAAATATCACGATTGCCGCTAACGTAGAAAAATCAGAAAAAGAAAAAGAAATCTTCCGTTTAAAAAATACCGAATTAGCAGAAGCAAATTATAAAATCCAAAAACAAAAAGAACGTTTAGAAAATGCCCTCAAAGAAATTGAAGCTACCAACAAAGAATTAGAAGAAAAAAATCAAGATATTTTAGAAAGTATCCAATATGCACAAAGAATACAAGAAGCTATTCTATGCACCGAAGCTGATGTCAAAAAATTGTTACCTAATTCTTTCATTTTTTTTAAGCCTAGAGACATAGTATCAGGGGATTTTTTTTGGATAGCTGAAAAAGAAGGAAAAATACTTGCGGCAGCTTGTGATTGTACAGGGCATGGCGTTCCTGCCGCTATCATCTCTGTTATCGGCAATAATCTCCTCAATGATGTTGTCCTTAATAAGAACATTATTGACCCCGGCAAAATCCTTACTCAACTCCATAAAGGTATGCAAGCCATCTTAAAACAAAATCAAACTTCAGACAATGAAACTCGCGATGGAATGGACATATCGCTCATATGTATCGATAATCTTGCTAAAAACATTAAGTTTTCAGGGGCTTTTAGTAATCTTTTTATAGCCTCTAAGGGAATATTAGATGAAATAGCAGGCGATAAATATGCTATCGGCGGCTCACAAGACGAAATGTTTAGATTATTTACTACACATACCATAGAATTCTATGGCGGTGAAATGATTTACCTTGCCACAGACGGTATCCCTAACCAAATTGGAGGAAAAGAAGGTAAACGTTTCCGCTCTAAACAATTTAAAGAACTCCTTGATACCGTTTCTACCCTTGACCTCGAAAAACAAAAACAAATCATACAAAACCGCTTTCAAGAATGGATGAATGGATATGCACAAATTGATGATGTATTAGTATGGGGAATCCGTTTATGAAAAAGAATATTGTTATCACCGGAATTACTAAAGGAATTGGTAGAGCTATCGCCCTAAAATTTAAAAATGAAAACTTTCATTTAATTGGTTGCTCCTCTAATATCCTAAATATTCAAAACTTCCTAAAAGAATTTCCCGAAGCCGATACTCAACAAGTGAACCTTGCTAACAAAAATGAAGTTCAAAACTGGGGCAATTATATCCTAGAAAAATATTCTACCATAGAAATCCTTGTAAATAACGCAGGGAAATTTATTCCCGGTCAAATTCATAACGAAGAAGACGGCGTATTTGAACACCTGTTACATGTTAATTTGCATTCCGCTTATCATCTCACAAGAGTTTTATTACCCCTATTCATGAAACAAAAAAGTGGTACTATCTTTAATATTTGTAGTACCGCAAGCATCAAACCTTATCTAAATGGGGGTTCGTATTGTATATCAAAATTTGCTTTATTAGGATTAACGAAACTTCTTCGTCACGAAATGAAAAACTTTGGTGTTCGCATTGTAGGCATCTTACCCGGTGCCACCCTCACCGACTCCTGGGCTGGCGTAGACCTCCCCGCAAACCGATTCCTCCAACCCCAAGACCTCGCTAATTTAGTTTTTTCTATCTATCAACTCCCTCCTAACACCCTCGTAGAAGAAATCATTATTCGACCTTTATTAGGTGATATAGAGTAACTTTTATTTTTACCTTCTTTATTTTTTTTATTATCTTTGTATTGAATTACTATCGCCATGAGAAGGTTTTTATTTTTTTTATTTCTATACTTAAATACTATTTCCCTCGCTCAACTGCCCAGTAACGCATTTAAGGTAGTTCATGGCTTGGATACCCTCGCTTTCCCCTGGACAGGCGGTTGGGATAACCCCCGATTTAATAATATTGACCTCAACCAAGACAATAAAATGGATTTAGTCATTCTAGATAGAAAAGACCAAAAAATTTTAACTTTCTTACATATTGGCAATGTTGGTACAACGCAATTCCGTTTCGCTCCCGAATATATCCCTATCTTTCCAAAAGAAATTCGTAACTGGATGCTAATATTAGATTACAATTGTGATAACCAACCCGATATATTTTGTGGTAATGAACTTAATAATTTAGTAACAGTTTATAAAAATACTACTCTCCAAAAAGGATATTTAAGTTTTGAATTAGCTTTTGATACGCTTTGGGCTGATAATATGTTTAATACCTTCTATCCTTTAAGTACGAACGATATTCCAGCTATCGCAGACGTTGATTTTGATGGAGACATAGATTTTTTAGTTCAAGATGGATTAGGTTCAAGATTAGAATTTTATCGTAATGAAGCTATGCTCTGCGGAGATTTTGATTTGAAACTTCATTCTTTGTGTTGGGGGCACTTCAATGAATTCTCCGATACCTTCGCAAGTGTTTTATTAAATCAACCTTGTTTCAATGAATACAAAACTATGCACCAAGGCGGAGCCTACCTTGCTCTACAATTAAATGGTGATACTTTAATCGATTTAATTTTAACCGATGATGGACCCACTAATGCGGTCGCTTTGATCAATGGTGGTTCGCGAAGAATTGCTCATATCACTCAAAAAGATACCGCTTTCCCAAGTTATAATATACCTATTAATTTACATTATTTCCCTGCTCTTTATCATGTGGACGTAGACGGCGACCAAAAAAAAGATTTAATTGCCGCTGTTAACGGATTAGATTTTCCCTCTCCCTCGAATCCCACCTATGTACTGAACTGGGGCCAAGCCGCTCACTTCTACAAAAATATCGGTAATAACCAATCCCCAAACTTCCAACTACAAAAAAAAGATTTCTTCTTTGACCATACTATTGATGGGGGAAGTTATGCTAATCCTATCCTTTTGGATGAAGACCAAGACGGTGATCTAGATTTACTTATCCTCATTGAACAAAAAACTATATGGACAGGCATCCATTATGCACAACGTAAAGAATGGCGTTTCTATGAAAATATAACCAACAATTATAATCCCGTTTTCAAGCTTGTCACTTCTAATTACAATGGTTTCAATAACCTTACCCTTTTAGATAATCTCAAAGTACCACACCCAACCGTAGCGGATATAGACAATGATGGTGATTGGGATTTGTTTGTTGGTCATAACGGAGGAAAAATCGTATTTTTTGAAAACATAACTACCGGCGGCTCTGCTAATTTTCAGTTAGCTTCCATAGATTATCTCAGCTTAAATTTATCCGGAAAAGGTTGCTTTCCCCATTTCGCAGATGTAGATAACGACAATGATTTAGACCTAATCATAGGTAGAGAAAATGGAACACTTACTTTTATAGAAAATACAGGAACTCCCAGTATGGCTAACTGGGCTAATCCAATTTATAATTGGGGAGGGGTTGATGTTTCGGATTATTTAAATCCTTTTATTTCTAACGCTAAACCCTTCTGGTTTGATTATAATCAAGATGGGAACTCCGAACTGCTCGTTGGAAATTTGCAAGGTGAAATTCATATTTACGAGCCTAATGGAACTCCGAATTTTACTTATAAGGGAATGTTATTTAATGAAAGAATAACCGAGGCGGCATCTCCCTTTATCGTAAAGTTTCATAGTCAAGACAGCATTACGATTTGGGTAGGCTCTAGAAAGGGGGGAGTTTATCTATTCAGAATACCTCAGGGTTTTACTACTGCTCAACAGCCCATCTTAAAATTAGATTGCCATGTTTTCCCTAATCCCGCATCCTCTGAACTCTTTATTCAAACTAATTGCCCGCATTTTGAATGCTTTTTTTATAATTTGCAGGGACAAAAAATGCTCTATCATTCCTCCTCCCAACCTAAAACGATTCTCAATATTAGCGATTTACCCGCAGGATTGTATTTCGTGAAAATCAATACCGATGAGCATGTTCAAATTGTTAAAGTGGTTAAACAGTAAGCTAACCTTACATCACTGTAATATAAGACGGGTATTTATACGATTTATAACAATTTTCATTGACGAAGACCGTCAGGGTTACATAATAAAAACCGGGTAGGTGATATGATTTAATGGGGTTTTTTTCTGTGGAATATGTGCCATCCCCAAAGTCCCATAGAAATCGTTCTCCGTAATTGGATTGGTTTTGGAAGCGAATGGGAGTATCCATTTTTTCGAAGTTATTTTTGATATCCATAGTAAACATGGGTTTCACAAACTCGCAATCTATTTCATGAATGGATAGTAACCAAAAATCATTTTCTTTTTTTAATTCGTTTTTTTCAAAGTGATTATGTTTTTCGGCTAGTACAAAAAATTCGTGAGGTTTATATTCAATGACATCGATTCCTTTTTCATAGGTGGGACCACCGTAGGTTTTTTGCCATAGGATATCACCGAAGCCATCGGTTCGAATAACCCAACAATCATATCCCCCTTTTATGTAGGGATTTTCAAGGTTTTCGTAATAAGAATATCCTGTTAGAATGAGTCCACCGTCGCTGGTTGGATAAAGTGAAGTTAAAACTTCATGTCCTTTATCGCCCCATTTACGATTAAATAGTGGATTGCCAAGTGCATCTAACTTGACTAACCAGAATTGGTAACCTTTTCCTTCTACGAAAGAAGTTCCACAAGCATAAATAAAACCATATTTATTCTCAATGACTTTATAAAGATGGTCTTCATAGCTTTCTTTGAATATTCTTTCCCAAACTTTTGTACCAGCAAAATCTAATTTGGTTATCCAAGCATCTCCATTGATGCGTCCTTGGGATTGGTCTAATTCTTCTGAGTTAGTGAAACCGACAACAATATATCCACCATCTTTGGTTTTAGAGATATGATTAGCCCAGTCATTCTTTTTACCACCATATTTAAATTCGCGAATAAGTTCTCCATTTTTACTGACGATAGTAAGCCAAGCATCGTTTGCGCCGAAATGAGGCGAAGATGCATCAAAATCTTTGGACCATGTAGCCCCAACCGCTATAGCACCTCCGTAGGGAGAAGTTGTAATACCGTTTGCCATGTCTTGGTAAGTGCCTCCTATTATTTTTTTCCAATGTAGATTACCGTTAGGATGGATTTTCCCGATTAAAAAATCTGCGGTTTCTAGTGTATCCGCAAATTCGGGATGTTTAAACGTAGAACCTGAGATTCCACAGAAGAGTATTGTAGAGTCAGGTGCCGCGGCTAATGAACGTATCTCATCACAACCGATTCCCCCGATGGTTTGGCTCCATAAAAGACTACCCTGTGGATTAATCTTAAACAAAATTCCGTCTGTACAATCTTTTGTATTTTTAGCAATAAAGTTTCCTGCAACATATAAATTAGAGTCTAAGCCCATTACAAGCGCAGTTGCTTGGTCATTTTGTGAAGAGCCATAGAATTTTTGGAACTTTAGTTCAGGGAAATACATCTGGCCATAGAATGTTAATGGTAAGATAAAAAATACCATCCAATGATGTAATATTGGGTTTGAGAGAGGTATAGGGATTAAGGACATGAAGTAATACAATTATTCAAAACGAAGATGTTTAACGGAGTCTCCTCTATTTTTGATTTCGTTAAGAGCGTCAATACCGATTTGCAAATGTTTTTCTGCGAACAAGGCAGTAACTTTTTGGTCGGAGGTTTGGGTTTTGATACCTTCGGGGATCATGGGTTGGTCTGATACCAGGAGCAAGGCACCACGTGGAATTTCATTTTTAAATCCCGTAATAAAGAGCGTAGCAGTTTCCATATCGATAGCCATGACGCGGATTTTTTCTAAATATTTTTTAAATTCTTCATCATGCTCCCATACTCTACGGTTAGTGGTATAAACCGTGCCTGTCCAATAATCTAGTTCGTATTTTTTTATCATTGAGGATACAGCACGTTGTAGTTGGAAAGAAGGTAAGGCAGGCACCTCAGGGGGCAAGTAATCATTAGAAGTTCCTTCGCCGCGAATAGCGGCAATCGGCAGGATAAGGTCTCCAATTGCTGTTTTCTTTTTAAGTCCTCCACATTTACCTAAAAATAAAGCGGCTTTAACTTCAATTGCAGTAAGTAAATCCATAATTGTAGCTGCCATGGCAGAGCCCATCCCAAAATTGATAATGGTTATGCCTTCAGCAGTAGCGGACTGCATCGGTTTATCCATTCCAAACACTGAAACCCCAAATTTTTGTGCGAACATATCAACATAGTTGATAAAATTCGTAAGCAGTATATACTGCCCAAATTCTTCTAATGGTCTTCCTGTATATCTTGGTAACCAATTTTTTACAATTTCTTCTTTTGTCATAAATTAACCATGAATAAGTTCAGATTTACCATAGTTCTGAATAATTTTTCCTTCAAATGTAAGAATATCGTTCCAACGTTTTTCTACGTCAATTGTTTGCGAGTATTTTCTAGCAAAACCCATGAATAGGGTATAATGATTAGCTTCGCTGACCATAAGTTCATAGTAAAAATCAGCGATTTGGGGGTCTTTGGAATGGAAGTGTTCGGAAAGTACTTTAAAACGTTCACAACTGCGGGCTTCAATCAATGCCGCTAATAACAGTTTGTTAATCAAATATTCTTCTCGGCTGTAACCGGATTGAATACAAAAATGAGTTAATTCATTGACGTATTCGTCTTTACGTTCTTTTCCTAGTTGAAAGCCTCTTTTTTGGAGTAGTTGATGTACTTTGTTGAAGTGCTCAATTTCTTCTTTAACGAGGTCTACCATAGCCTGAACTAGTTCGGTTTTATCGGGGAATTTGGAGATGAGAGAGGTAGCCGTAGAAGCGGCTTTCAGTTCACAAAAAGCGTGGTCAGTTAAAACTTCGGATAAATTTTTTTCTGCGATATTAGCCCAGCGGGGATCGGTGGGTAATTTTAATTTGAACATAATGCAAAATTATGACTTTTTTAGATTTATTCAGTGCAATAAATCTAAAAATTTTTTGGTTAGATAGACAAAAATATAGATATTTGCGAACTGAATCAATCGTAAATAATGCGAATAATACAATTTAGAGAGGCTCTTCGGGAAGCTATGCAGGAGGAGATGCGTAGGGATCCTAACGTTTTTTTAATGGGGGAGGAAGTTGCGGAATACAACGGAGCTTATAAAGTAAGTCAAGGGATGTTGGAGGAGTTTGGTTCGAAAAGGGTCATAGATACGCCGATTTCGGAGTTAGGTTTTGCAGGGATTGGGGTAGGTGCGGCAATGGCGGGGCTACGTCCTATTATAGAATTTATGACTTTTAATTTTTCTTTGGTGGCTATTGACCAAGTCGTAAATAGTGCAGCGAAAATGCTTTCTATGAGTGGTGGTCAGTATAATATTCCTATTGTGTTTAGAGGTCCTTCAGGAAATGCTGGACAACTCGGGGCTCAGCATTCTCAATGTTTTGAAAATTGGTATGCTAATTGCCCTGGGCTTAAAGTCGTAACCCCTTCTAATCCTTATGACGCTAAAGGATTATTAAAAACTGCTATCCGTGATAATGACCCTGTTATCTTTATGGAGTCCGAACTTATGTATGGCAATAAAGGAGAAGTCCCTGAACATGAATATTTAATTCCCATTGGAAAAGCAGATATTAAAAAGCAAGGCTCTGATGTTACCATTGTTTCTTTCGGTAAAATGGTAAATTTATGTTTGGAGGCTTGCCAAGCATTAGAAAGTGAAGGAATTCAAGCGGAGATGATTGATTTGATGTCTTTAAGACCTATTGATTACGATACGTTAGTACAGTCTGTAAAGAAGACGAACCGATGCGTAATTGTGGAAGAGTCATGGCCATTGGCGGCTATTGCAGGAGAATTGACCTACATGATTCAAAAGCGTGCTTTTGATTATCTTGATGCTCCTATTTTGCGAGTTACAGGTTCGGATGTTCCCCTCCCTTATGCCCCCACTTTGATTGAAGCTTATTTGCCTAATGTTAAAAAAATTGTTCATGCTGTTAAGCAAGTAATGTACAGAAATTAATAAATAAGTAGAATGGGTGACCTATACCCCAAACTAAAAAATTGGCTCAAAAAAATAAGTATCGCAGGATTTCTGTTTTTTGGGGTTAAAGGGTTAATATGGATTGCTATCTTTTTATGGGCTAAATATCAATTGATGGATTGATTTTGAATTTTTTGTATTTTTGTGTAATGATGAAAGTTTTAGGAATTCTTCTGATGATGGGTATAATGATAGGTTGTGGTTCTAACGAGCCTGTTTTCCCAATTGTGCCAAAGATAGAATTCCTTTCTATTAGTAAAACAGAAGTCAAAGAATTTGAGGATATAGATATAGTGATTAAATATCAAGATGGAGACGGAGATATAGGCAATGAAATTTCCGATAGTTTAAATTATGATTTATTTTTATTAGACCAACGCCCAGGATTACCGACACCTTTTTACGATGGAATTATTCGTTACAATCTACCGAATTTAACGACAGAAACTCGCAAACCTTCGATACAAGGTACCATTAAAATTAATGTACAAGGGTTAGTCCGTTTAAATCCTTTGTTAGCGCGTGAAAATTGTGCTTTTGGTATTTATTTAAAAGACCGTGCGGGGCATCACAGCGATACGGTTTTTACCCCTAAATTTGTTATTATTCCTTAATTGGAATTAGCGTGAAAAAGTTACTGATTTTAATAATATCCGTATTATTAACAAGTTGTAACGAAAAAGATAAAACAATACCGAGAGATTTTGAGAAGGTTCGTCAGTCTTTACCAGTTCAAGAAGGTAAGAATGTTCGTTATTATTATACCGAGCATACGCTACTGAAAGCGGTTTTAGAGGCACCGTACTTCCGTGAAATATTAGATACGAATCGTCAAAGCATCGTGTATTTTGATAGTAGTTTCAAGATAATTTTTTTTAATGAAATAGGAAAAAAGGAATCCGAATTGACAGCCAATCGTGGAATGTATTATAATCGAAAGGGGTATGCACAAGCCAAAGGTAAAGTTATTGTATTAAATGAAAAAAATGAAAAATTAGAAACAGAGCAATTGTTTTGGTATAAAAATACTGATAAGTTAAGCACCAATGCCTTTGTAAAAATTACTCGGCAGGATGAAATTTTATTTGGGGATTCGTTGGTATCGAATACTTCTTTTACTAATTACAAGATATATAAGCTCAAAGGGAGGATTGCTAATCCCAAAGATTTTTAGTTAGATAGGTTATCAAATAAAATCTTTTAATTTTGCGTTTTTATTTTGAATGGAGTTAATTAATAAAAGGTATCAGATTCAAGGATTAGATTTATTAAAACTGTCAGAAAAATACGGCACACCGGTTTATATTTATGATGCAGAAATTATCCACCGACAAATAGAAAGTTTAAAAAAAAGTTTTGAGGCTGTAAATTTAAAGATAAAATATGCGTGTAAAGCGTTGAACAATATTTCTATTTTGAAGTTGTTCAAGTATTATGGTACTGGTTTAGATACGGTTTCTATTGAGGAAGTACAATTAGGCTTGATGGCAGGATTTGAGCCTTCCGAGATAATTTATACGCCTAACTGCGTAGATTTTCAAGAAATTAAGCGGGCAGTGGAATTGGGGGTGGTCATTAATATAGATAACATATCTATTTTAGAGCAATTTGGGCATGAGTATAAAGACAGCGTTCCTTGTTGTATTCGGTTGAATCCGCATATTATGGCAGGGGGTAACTATAAGATATCTACGGGGCATATTGATTCTAAGTTTGGGATTTCTATTTTGCAGATGCGTCATTTACAAAGAATTATCAAGAATGATAATATTCAAGTGATTGGTTTGCATATGCATACAGGCTCGGACATTGTGGATATAGAGGTTTTTTTACGTGGAGCGAACATTCTTTTTGAGGTAGCTATGGAATTCCCTAATTTACAGTTTATTGATTTAGGAAGTGGTTTTAAGGTTCGATATAAAGAAGACGATTTAATTACGGATGTACCCTTACTTGGGGAGAAATTAAGTAAAGTATTTCAAGATTTTTGTAAAGAATATGGAAGGGAGTTAGAATTGTGGTTTGAGCCGGGTAAATATTTGGTGAGCGAGAGTGGTTTATTATTGACCAAAGTAAATGTAGTAAAGACAACACCAGCGACGGTGTTTGCGGGGGTTAATTCGGGTTTAAATCATTTAATACGCCCTATGATGTACGATGCCTATCATGAGATAGTCAATTTAACGAATACCGAAGGACCAACAAGGCTTTATACGGTGGTAGGTTATATATGTGAAACGGATACTTTCGGGTGGGACCGTAAAATAGATGAAATCATTGAGACGGATATTTTAGCGATTAAGAATGCGGGGGCTTATGGTTTTACTATGTCTTCCCATTATAATGCCCGATTAAGACCTCCTGAAGTACTCATCTATAAAGGGAAAGATTATCTGATTAGGGAAAGAGAAAAAATTGAAGATTTGCTTCGTAACCAAATAGAATTAGATTTTCATAATTTATGAAATTAGTTATTTTCGGTAAGCTTACACAACGTTCTGATATTAAAGCACTTCAAAATTTTTTTGATTTTCTTGTTCACAAAAATATAACATTTTATATTCACGAGAGTTATTTTAGATTTCTTAAAAATTTTGTTTTTATAAGTAATCCAATTTTATTCAGTAAAATAGAGGAGGTTATTAGTTGTGATTATTTATTTTGTTTTGGGGGCGACGGTACTATTATAGATGCAGTGCATTTTATAGGGAAATATCACTTACCGATTTTGGGGGTGAATGTAGGGAGATTAGGTTTTTTAGCGAATGCTAATTTGTGGGATTTAGTAAATATAACAGAGCAATTATTACATAATGCGGGAAAGATAGAAGAGCGAACCATGTTAGAGGCTATAACGGAGCCAGATAAAATTCAGGATATAATTCCTTATGCTATAAATGAGGTTACTATTCATAAAAGCCAATCTATGGAAATGATTACGTTACATACTTATGTAAATGGAGAGTTTTTGAATTCGTATTGGTGTGATGGGGTAATGATTTCTACTTCTACGGGTTCTACGGCGTATTCGTTAGCTTGTGGGGGACCTATCATCATGCCTACTTCGGGGGTTTTTGTGATAACTCCGATTGCGCCTCATTCCTTAACCGTTAGACCTTTCATCATTCCTAATGATGTGGTAGTTTCTTTTGAGGTGGAGTCGCGTTCAGGAACGGCTTTTCTGGCTTTAGATAACCGAACGATTGAAATTGATAACTCCGTAAACATTGCTATTAAAAAAGCAAAACATTCTGCAAAGTTCGTATCATTACCAGATAATCACTACTTTAAAATACTACGTACACGATTAAACTGGGGTTTAGATGCAAGGAATTAGTGTGTGATTTAGTCCATAGACTCGTTGATGGTATAGTAATTTTTTTTAATTTTAGTAAATTCGTCAGCAGATAAATCGGAGAAGAAGTAGTCTATAGGGTCAATAGGTTTAAAATTTTTACGTACTTCGTAATGTAGATGGGGTCCTTTGACGATGCCCGTTTTTCCTGATTTTGCAATTATTTGTCCTCTTTTCACTTGTGCATATCTCGGGACTAAAATTTTGGATAAGTGGGCGTATTTTGTGGTATAACCAAACCCATGATTGATAATGATATACAGTCCTGATGCATCATTAGGGTTATTTCCGATTTCCATTATATAACCATCACCTGTTGCCATTACGTTAGTTCCTTCGTTGGCTTTAAAATCTATGCCTTGATGGTGGGCTTCTTCTTTTCTTATAGGGTGTATACGAGTACCAAAACCGCTAATGATTTCAGAAGGTATAGGTCTTATAGACGGAATAGCTTTGATTTCTGCTTTTTTTTCTGTTGCTAATTGATAGAGCATAGATTGGTTATTTGTTTGGTCATAAATTTTTTCACGTAGTTTTTTGATTTCTTCTTCCAACTTTTCCCAAGAGGCATCTTCTTTTAAGGTCAGGCTATCTATATCGTTGCTGGTAGTATCTTCTTCATAATCAGAACCTAAAATCAATTTATAAACTACTTTGTTTTTTTCTGTAAGGGTGTCTAAAAGTGTTTTTATTTCTTGGATAGCTTTATGGTTTTTCGCAATTTGAGTTTGTAATTGTTGATTTTTTTGTTCGATTTCTAATACGGACGAGTCGTTATAGAGTACTAAGAAGAGATAGATAGAAAGTATAGTAACAAAGAGGGTAGTTATACCTAATACCCAATACGTTCGCAGATAATAAAGCAAGTTTTTAGGTTCTTTTTTATAGGAGAAAGTTTCTTTATCAAAGTAATAGAATTCTTTATTGTTTTTAGTTTTCATATTTTTGTAGTTGTAAGGCAATCCAACCGTTCTCATCAATTCGTTTTACGAAAGAAAATCCGAGTTGGGAATAACGTTCTAGAATATTTTTTTCGTCAAAATCAAAGAATCCACTTAGAAATACTGTTCCATTCGTTTTTAGATGTTTGGAATAAGTTTCTGCGTGGAGTAATAAAATATTTTTTTGGATGTTAGCGAGTATTGCGTCGAATTTTCCTTGAATGGCGAGGTGGTCTCCGCATATAACTTTTTGTTCGGTTAACTGATTAAGTTTTAGGTTATCCTTTATGTTTTCTACGGCCCATTTTTCGATATCAATAAAGGTTACTTTTTTGGCTTTTTTGAGTAGAGAAAAGATACCCAGGATTCCTGTTCCAGCGCCCATGTCTAAAAGTATTTTGTTTTTGCAGTTCCATTCGTTTAAGAGCTTAATCATCAATTGAGTAGTATGATGATGACCAGTTCCGAAAGACATTTGAGGTTGAATTTGTATAGAATAAGGTTGAGAGAAGGTAGGCTTATGATGCGAAGCATAAATTTCACAAATACCATCTATCGTAACCATTGGGAAGTTTTTTTCCCATTCTTGGTTCCAATTATAGGGGGGGATATTTTCTATTTGGTAGTTATAATTTTTAAGAATGGGGATTAAACTCATTTCAGAGAAGTTTTGGAATTGGAAATAGGCTTTTAATTGGTTAAGCATTTGTTCAAAACCTTCAGCTCCATGTTCTGATAGTGTATAAATTAAACATTCCTGTTCCTGTTCGGGAACTTGAATCGTTAAGCAGATATAATTTTCCAATTTATTTAGGGTGTAATTCAAGTGCTACAAAAGTAGTTTGGTTTTTAATTACGCCTACTTGGGCGGAGTCGTACAGAATAGTATCAAAGGGGACGGTGCAGTCCACATACCAAGAACCGGCAGGAATTTTTTTAAAAGATACTAATCCATTATTATCTGTTTTACCGGATGCATAAGGAATTTTGTTAATAAATTGATTTTCACTGATGTAGATATGTACTAACATGTTAGGTCCTGGTCCGGATATGGGTCTTGTAACCGAAACATCTAGATTTCCTTCGAAATTGGTAGTATTTTTATCAGGTAGTTCTTCCGATGGGTTACAACTGAAAAGAATTCCTATTATCAAGGATTTGATAGCGAACTTTTTTAACATGAGACAAGAATTATGTAACAAAATTACAAAGATTTTAGTATTTAATACCTATGCTTCTGTAAATAAATCCTAATAACCACATAGGACCAACTAAAAGAAATTTCAAATCTTCAAAAAAAGAAGGTTTTTTTCCTTCAATTTTGTGCCCAATAAACTGTCCGACCCATGCAACAAAGAAAATAATTAAACTTATTTGTAGGAGGTAATCAGTGTTTTGTGAAAGTAAATAATTTCCATACAACATAGTTCCACCAACGAATAGCATTCCTAATGCTAATGGAACGGATAGTTTTAAGTAAAATATCATAGCTCCTATTATCAAGAGGGTACCCAAATTTATCAAAGGATGAACCTGAATGGTAGGCGGTAAAGGAACGCTCCACAGCATGCCCATTAAACTGAACATGATTAAAGGAATACATATCCAGTGAATTATTTTATTTATGCTATTCTGATGGCTTTCGCCGTATTTTTCAAACCATTCATGCACAGTCATAATTTATTATTTATTTTGGTTTGCAAATAAAAATAATTTTTCGTGTAATAGCAAGTTTTTTTACAATTTTTATTATATCATGCAGAAATTGATTTTTTAGTCATTTGAAAATTTTCGGTAAAATTTATTTTCCGTTTTAAAGTAAACTAAACTGTAAATACTTGTTATAGAATAAGATTATTAGCTTCTTATACTTAATTTATTTATAGACAATTAGTTATATTGCATAGCAAAATTTTGTTTAATTATTTTTTCTTTATGAGATTACCAAATTAAAAATGTTCGAGCCATTGTTTTAATAATGGTCTAAATAGTTAATTATCTGAAAATCAATATGTTTTTGTTTTATTTGTAAGGTTTCATGAGAATTACCTGTGTGAAGTCTATTGTTTATTTTGAACGATTTTTTCATGATTTTGTAAAGGTTTTAAATGGATAGCAATATTTTTGAGGGCTAAATTCAGGAGATAACTATTCATATAATCGGGTAACCATTCAATTTGCCACGCTTCATGGTATTCAATTTCGGAGTAAATTCTATATTGTTCAGTTTTTAAGATTCTTACGGTAATGATTTTGTTGAAGTTAAATTTAGGGATTAGATTTGGTAGTTCTTGAAAAAGCCCATTCGGAAAAACATTGGTAATCCATAAATCAGGCTTAAAGTCATGAATTAAATTGAGTAAGATACGAAGAATCATAGACACATTTCGTGGATAAATCCATTGAATAGTCAAATTTTTAAGGAGGGAATCAGGGATTTTTTGGTAGGACGCAATGATTTTAGTTTGATTTTTAGGGTAAAGTTGATTTAGGTATTGAGTGATTTTGAAGGTTCAGGGGAGGTGTCCAAGCCCCCCTCCTAAACAATAGATAAGTGTTTTCATGAAGTATAAGTGCAAAGATAAAAAAATTTTGCAAATTGGTTGATATAGTATAATTTTGCGATTTCATAAAGATGTACCCAAAAATATGGTTAAATTAAGATTAAGAAGGGATGGAAGAACACATCGTCCATTTTATCATGTAGTAGTGGCGGATGCTCGTTCTCCAAGAGATGGGCGTTTTATTGAAAAAATTGGATATTATAATCCTATGCAGGAGCCTGCGGAAGTGGTTTTAGACCATGAATTAGCATTAAAATGGCTGAAACAAGGTGCACAACCTACCGAAACGGTAAGGTCTTTGCTTTCAAAAGAAGGTATCTTACTAAAATTTCATTTAATAAAGAAAGGGAAAAGTTCTGAAGAGATTGAAAAAGCATACCAAGAGTGGAAAGTACAAAGTGATGCTAGAAAAGAAAATGCTTTAAAAGTTTTGAATGAGAAAAAAGCAAAAGTTAAACAAGCGTTATTAGAAAAAGAAAAAGAAAAAAGGGCTAAAATAGAGTCTAGAATTCAATCTAAAAAATCAGCATCTGCGGACAACTCTGAAAATTAATGCCTGAGCGTAGTGATTATTTTTTGGTAGCTTCCATAACTAAAATTCACGGAATCAAAGGAGAGTTCAAAATTTCCTTTGATTCTGACAATCATTTAAACTATCTAAATAAAGAGTTTTTTTATGTAGAAAAAAATGGACAATTTTTTTCTTTTCATGTAGATTATATTAGACCCTTTCAGAAATCTTTTATTATTAAGTTTAACGAAATTCAAGATAGGACCTCTGCTGAAGCGTTTTTACATGCAAAATTGTATTTGCCTATATCGGAGTTACCACAATTAGAAAAAGATACTCAGTTTTATTATCATGAGATTGTATCGGCAACCGTTGTAGATGAGTATTATGGAGAAACGGGTATAGTTAAGGAAGTAGTCCAGATGCCTGCACAGGATTTGATTGTTATCTTGTATAAAAATAAAGAAATTTTATTACCTATTACTGATGAAACGATTGTAAGATGGGATAGAAATCAGAAAAATTTGTATACTAAATTTCCTAAGGGGCTTAGAGAGATTTATCTTTGATATTTTGAAGGTATTGAATTTATTGGGATTGTTTAGGTTTATTGAGACTATCAACAGGCAATAATAGTTTAGATTGCATGTCTAAAAATTTACCGTTTGTTTGGATTTGGTAAATTAATTTGGTAGGTGGTATATCCTCAACTTCTAATACTTTGGATAAGAATTGATAGGTTAGATGGAGTTCATTGGAATTGGGTATTACGCATTCTAATATTTCGGAACCATTTTCTTTTTTACGGATTTTAGCAACTTCAAGAGCATCAATCCATTTTCCTGTACTTTTCTCAAAGCTAACAACATAGAATTCTTGAAGTTCTCCATTGTATAAAATAAAGCCTATTACTGATTCAGAGATTTTAAATTTACCGATATAATAAAAGGAAGTGCTTCTAGCATCTTTTATATGAATGGTTTCAATATTTCCTTCTTTGACCTGCACTTTTTGTCCATCTAAAAATTTTTTTACATAATCAAATTCAATAGCACCTTTGAAATAAGTAGAAGCATTGATTGAATAGGGAAAAGTTATCATAGGGACAACGTTGTAGAGAGAGTCCCAAACTACAGGTTTGACAATGCTTTCAGCAGAAACTTTTTTTTTATGTTTAGGTTTGGGTTTTTGTCTTTGACAATGAATAAAGCATAAACCGATTAGGACTAATAACAATAGTCGCATAATAATTGTTTATCACGCAAATTTACTTAAAATTTTAATTGTAAAAACTTCTTTAACTTATTAAGTTGATATTTTTCTGAAAGCATTGAAAAATTTTTTTATTTGCTTCTTGAATTTAAACTACATAACTTTGTAATAAATTTACAAGAATAAATATGGATTGGCAAAAAGAAATTAAGAAAAAATATCAAAATTTAGGGCAAGATTTTAATACTTATTTAGCGGGTTTATATTATGCGAAGCCAATTACTTACTGGGATTATATCGAGGTGGATACTTTGCTTTCTCTTCAAAAGCCTAGGACGGATTTCCCTGATGAGTTTATTTTTATTGGTTATCATCAAGTTACAGAGTTAGTTTTACGATTAGCTATTCATGAGTTACAACAATTGGTTTGTTCGGAAGATATTGAAGTTTTTGAAATCAAAATATTGCGAATCAATCGTTATTTAGATTTACTAATATCTTCATTTACAGTGATGAATCAAGGAATGGATTACGAACAGTATAATCAGTTTCGTTTAACGCTTACCCCTGCAAGTGGCTTTCAGTCTGCCCAGTTTCGTTTTTTTGAACTTTATTGTACGGATTTAATACAGTTAGTTCCTGAAAAGTTTAGAGAACAATTTGTTGATAATCCCAAATTAGAGGATATGTTTGAATATGTTTATTGGCAAGCCGCAGGTAAGGATTTTCAAACGGGTAAGAAATCACTGACTTTATCTTTATTTGAAGAAAAGTATTTAAAATCGCTTATTGATTTAGCTTATCGAAATCAATTTAGTAATTTGCGTCAAAAAGTTAAATTTTTTCAAAAGAAGGGAAAATTAACTGAATCATTAGAAGAGCTATTTAGAACTTTGGACAGGAAATTTAATATAGACTGGCCGATGGTTCATTTACAGACGGCACATACGTATTTAGGAACTGGGCAATCTGAAAAAGCCGCAACGGGTGGAAGCCAGTGGGAAAAATATTTACATCCCAAATACCAAAGAAGAATATTCTTCCCTGAACTTTATTCTCAACAGGAATTAGCGCACTGGGGCGAATAGCTTCTCATATTGATGTTTAAACTTTTGTCGCTGGGTAAGAGTTTTTTAGTAGTTTTAAATGGGCAATGGTAATAATGGGGAAAATTTATTTTTTGTTTTTCCTATTTTTTCTATAATTTTGAAATTCTTTTTTTAATCAATGAATAACCTTAATTTTGCTTTATTACTATTGTTGCTTTGGGGTATTAGTGAGGAAATAACTGCTCAAAGGCGTCATAATTATTTTTCTTTTGGTCCTACTCTCGGTGCTACGAATTACAAGGGAGATTTAGATGATAATAATACTTTAAAATTTACAAAGCCAGGAGGAGGATTTATAGCTAATTATCATTTTAATCCGCACATGTATTTAAGGTTAGGTTATTTATATGGTAGATTAGGGGCGGCAGACTCTCTTGCAACAGATGAAAAAAGAAAAAATAGAAATCTTCATTTCAGAAGTGAAATCAATGAGTTTCAAGTTAATTTAGTTTATGATTTTATAGGTTCTTTTGGTCGTTCAATTTTTAGGCCTATTTTCACACCCTATGTATTTGCGGGATTAGCTATTTATCGATTTAATCCACAAGCACAATTAGAGGGTAAATGGTATAATTTGCAACCTATTGGTACGGAGGGGCAATACTTAAAAGGTGTTGAGGGTACTCCCAAACCTTATAAATTAACGCAACTGAACATTCCTTTTGGTGGAGGGTTTAAATTTAGGATGGGAGAACGGTGGGATTTAGCAATAGAATTAGGTGCCAGAAAATTATTCACGGATTATTTAGATGATGTCAGTGACCGTTATGTTGATCCACAAGAAATGTTACGGCAACAGGGTGCTATCCCTATGCAACTTTCCGATAGAAGTGTATTTACGGATTTTGGTGCTAACTATTCTTACAGTGCTTATCGTGAAAATGTAATGCGTGGTTTTAAAAATCAAAAAGATTGGTACTTTTATACGGGTATAATTCTTACTTATGTAATTGAAGCAAAGGATAAATGCCCTAAATAAATCTTTTTATCATGTTTTTTTTGTTGGGTTCCGTTATCACCTCTTGTTGGTTGGTGATACTTTTTCGTTTATTTCAAAAAAGAAACATTGAACTTGTTCAAGCTATTACGGTGAATTATGGGGTTTGTGTAGTTTGTGGTATTCTCTATAACCAAAATATATTTAGGCATATGCTCCATTTAGACTTAGGAGCCTATGGATTAGCTATTTTACAAGGTTTTTTATTTATTTTTATGTTTTTTCAAATTGGAAAATCCTCACAAGAAATAGGATTAAGTTATACTGGTTTATTTGGGAGGATTTCTGTGGTAGTTCCTGTAAGTGTATCTGTATTATTTTTTCAAGAGAAAATCACCTTTCTGCAAGGGATAGGGTTATTATTTGCTTTATGGGCTATTTATTTTCTCAATTCCTCAAATTTTCAAGAAAAGTTAGAAAGTAAAAATCTATTGAAGCGAGGAATTATTTTATTTGTAGGAAATGGTATAATTGATACTGTTTTTAAGGTATTTACAGTTTATTATGCTTTTTCTGTACCACAAGATGTTTTTACGATTATGGTTTTCGGTACAGCAGGTATTTTGGGGCTTACTTATTTAATTTCTCATAAAAAAATTGTACAATTAAAAAATATTATAGCAGGGATTCTTTTAGGGATTCCTAATTTTTTTTCATTAATTTTTATGTTAAGTGCTTTAAAACGCATGGATGCATCAAAATTTTTTCCAATGAATAACATAGGAATTATAATTTTTCTTACTTTTGTAGGAATTTTATTTTTTAAAGAAAGAATTTATTTGAGAACGTGGATTGGGCTTGCTTTAACTATTATTGCTATTATCTTAATATCTGAATTAATTTAATTAAAATTATTGAGATGAAAACAGAATTCATACAATCAAACGGATTAAAGCTATTCACAGTTTCCAATATAATATCAGAGGAATCGCCTACGATATTATGGGTTCATGGTTTTGCGGAGCATTGTTTACGATTTACAGAAATTATAAACTACTTTGGGCAAAAAGGCTATAATTCTATCTCTTTTGATTTAAGAGGACATGGTAAAAGTGAAGGGATTAGAGCCTTCATTCGGTATTTTAATGAGTATCTACAGGACTTGAACGCTGTAAGAAATTATTATGAGCAGAAATACCCTAAAACGAAGTGGTTCTTAGTTGGGCATTCTATGGGAGGGCTGATAGTGATTCGATATCATCAAACAATGTTTGAAAAAAATATATGGCAAATGAAAGTGGTTTCTTCTCCTTTGTTAGGAGTTGCGGCTCCTGTTCCAGTTTGGAAAAAGATACTCTCAAAATGGATTGTCAATATTTGTCCGCAAATCTCTATCCCTTCTGGATTAAATCCAGACCATCTTTCGCATGACCCTAAAATCGTTGAAAATTATAAAAATGATAAACTTGTTTTAAAAAATGCAACGGCAGGTTGGTACGAAGCTACTATGCAAGCCATTCAAGATGCCTTTCAAGAAGTAAAAAAAATGCAACCCGGAATCCATTTTTTGATTGCAGGTGATGACAAACTCGTAGACCCCCATGCTACCCAAAAATTTTATGACCTAATTCCAAAAGAAAATCATTCCAAATTTAAAATTTATCCCAACATGTATCATGAGATTTTTAATGAAGTAGAAAAAAAAGTTGTATGGGAAGATTTATTGAACTTATTTGTTCATGGTAATTTTTAAAAATATTCTTATAATTACTAACCTAATGAGAGATTGGTGTTACTTATCATTATAGAATAGAACAAAATTTAAAGTTTAAGTTATTTATTTGTAAATCAAAAAAATAGATTTTTCTAAATAATTATTTTAGAACAAAAAATTGAAAAAAAGTAATTTGTTTTGGTAGATAAAAAATCTTTTCTTGTATATTTGCCAAGTTCTTTAGAGAAATTGTAAGTAAGGAAATATAATGATATGATAAGTATAAAATACAGGAACTATATGTATAAACGACTGCAATACTTGATATTATTACTTTTGATTAGTAGTAGTTTTTTATTTGGGCAAGATGCCGCAAAGATTAAGGGGGTCGTTAGAGATAATGAAACCAAAGAAACCCTTCCTTTTGCAACGGTAAAAATTTATTTGAACGGAATTTTGAAGGGGGGAATGAATACTGATGATAAAGGAGAGTTTAGTTTTTCTCCAGTTGCTCCTGGTACTTATGATATTGAAGTTTCATACTCTGGTCAAATTACAACGATTAAAGGTGTGGTTGTGGGTCCTGGAAAAACTGTGGTTCGGGAAATTTTTGTGGGGGCAGTAGTAGAAATGGGTACTGTTGAAATTACAGGAGAAAAATTGATTGAAGCAGACCAAACTGCCTCTGGGAACACGCTCACTAAACAGGATTTAGATAAATTAGCTTCAAGAAGTCTTTCCTCAAACATAGCAACGAGTGCGGGGATAGTGCAAGTAGATGATCAAAGGGGATTCAATGTGAGAGGTGCTCGTGCAGAAGGGCAAGAATATTTCGTAGATGGAGTTCGTTTGAGTGGAAGAATAGCTCTACCACGTGCCGCCATTTCTCAATTATCAGTTATTACTGGAGGTACGCCAGCAGAATATGGTGATGCAACGGGAGGTATCATTCAAATTACTACTTCTGCTCCCAGTGCCGAACACACAGGATCTGTGGAAGCAATTACCTCCGAAGTTTTCGATAAATACGGATACAACTTAATCGCAGTGTCAGGTTCTGGACCCCTCATCAGTAAAAAAGACTCCACAGGTAAAAAAGTTACTACGAAATTAGGTTACTTTGCAGGTTTTGAGATGGAATCCCAAAGAGACGCAAGCCCCTCTGCTGTTGGTATCTATAAAGTAAAACCTGAAATCCTTAAAGACCTTAAAGAAAATCCATTGACAACCTCTCCTGATGGTACCTTCTTCATCAATAGAGCTAACTACCTAACTAAAAATGATATTATTAACGAAAAATGGAAAGATGGTGCCTTAAATCGTGCAATTAGAGCGAATCTGCGCTTAGATTATCAATTAGGTAAAAACTCTTTCATTAAAATTGGGGGTAATTACGACAATACCAACCAAAAAATATGGAGTTTAACGAACTCCCTTTTAGCCCAGGAAGCCTTTGAAAGAAGAAAAGATTATACCGCTCGTGGTTACGTCCGTTTCCAACAGGTATTCCAAGACTCAGGTTCATTCATAAAAAATTTATTTTACACTATCCAAGCAGATTACCAAGTGTTCAATCAAAATAGAATGGATGATAGACATCGCGATAAAATATTTAATTATGGGCATTATGGTAGTTTTACTTCTAATTTTGCTGAAATTTTGTTCCCTATTACTCCGGGTTCTGAGTTCCACGACCCTTCCATCTCCCAAAGTACTTATTTAGGAACGATTGGGTTTACTGATACCAGCTATGTTTTTAGTGCTGATAATACTAGTAATCCTTTGATGGCTAACTACCTCAAAAATATCTACTCTTATTTAAGAGAAAACCCCAGAGAAGTTTTTGATTTCACTACCTTTTCAATTAGAACTACTAATACGGTTACTTCTCAAACCGATTTGCTTATTTTAGGGGGTATTCGTAACGGTGATGTCCCTCAAAATATTTATTCTCTCTATAATCCACAGGGAACAATATTTGGGATTTATTCTAAATATAATGAGCAAATGTATCGTTTGACAGGGCAGGCTACTGCTGAAATTGGTAACCATAACTTTAAGTTAGGCTTTGAATTTCAACAAAGAACACAGCGTTATTGGGGGATTGCTTCTCGCGCTATATGGAGCATTATGAGGCAGTTAGCAAATAAACATTTAACTACTATCGATTATGACAACCCGATGCCAGTTTATGTGAATGGAGTTTTCCAAGACGTAGTTCATTATGACAGAAAATATGAACCCACTAATCAATCTAATTTTGATATCAATTTGAGAAAGGCTTTAGGTAAACCAATTGATGGTACAGAATTCCTACAAATTGATGCTATGGACCCCAGCACGTTTAGTTTAGATATGTTCAACGCAGATGAGTTGCTTAATAACGGTGCATCTTTTGTTACCTATTATGGTTATGATTTCAGAGGAAATAGAGTAGGTCGTAAGGCAGATAGTGAATTCTTCACAAACAAAGACTTCAGACACCAAAACGCTTACTCCCCTTCTTATTTAGCGGTATACTTGCAAGACAAGTTTGAAGTAAATAAAATGATTTTCAATATTGGTGTACGCGTTGACCGATTTGATGCTAATCAGAAAGTTTTAAAAGATAAGTTTATAATGCGTGATTTTTATAATGCAGGTGAAGCAGCGAATTTACTTGGTGTCAGTTTACCATCCAATGTTAATCCTAATTGGGCACCATACGTGGATAATATCAATAATCCAAGTAGAATCATAGGTTATCGTGATGGCTCCATTTGGTATGATGCTACAGGGAATCCTACTGATCCACGCCTGCTCGCCGCAAGTGGTAAAGTACAGCCCTACATCAAAACGGATACTTTAAGTATTGACGCTTTCACAGATTACAAACCTCAAGTAAATATTATGCCTCGTATCTCTTTCTCTTTCCCTATCTCTGATGAAGCTTTGTTTTTTGCCCATTATGATGTACTTACTCAACGCCCTAAAGCCGCAGAAGTGGGGCAGTTCACAAATTATCTATACATTAACCAAAATGCAACCGAATCTATCACTAACCCTAACCTAAAACCTGAAACCACCATAGATTACGAAGTAGGTTTTAAACAGGCTATCGGTGATAAAATGGCTTTAACTTTAACGGCTTTTTACCGTGAGATGCGTAATATGATCCAGATTTTACGTAACAATTATGCGTATCCTATTACCTATGATTCTTATGAGAATTTAGATTTCTCCACAGTAAAAGGTTTCTCAGGATCTATTGAAACTCGTAGAATGGGTCCTGTCAAGATGCGTGCCGCATATACTTTACAATTCGCAAGTGGGACAGGTTCCAGCTTCAATTCCTCCAGAGCTACTTTAGGTTCCATTGAAGGTTTTGCTGTGTTAAGAACTTTGTTACCTTTATCCTTTGACCAACGGCATACTATTACAGGTAATGTGGATTTCCGCTTCACAGGTGATCAAGTAAAACCTGGCAAGTATTTGAACGGTCCCGGTTTCGGCGGCAATGACTCCACAGGAAAAAGATTTTATCCTTTCAAAAACTTTGGTGCAAACTTAACCTTTAATTTAGGTTCTGGTACCCCTTATACTCGTAACTCTTTACCTAATACTGCTGATGTGCAATTTGGTATAAATGCTAACAATCAAACTGCAGGTACTCCGATGGGTTCCAGATTACCATTCAATCTACGTTTTGATTTAAGAATTGATAAAGATTTCTTCTTTGGTGGTAAAGAAAAAGTCAATGAAGAAACAGGCCAAAAATCACGCACAAGAGAGTATTCTATGAATGTTCATATTTTATGTTTGAACTTATTGAATACCAAAAACATTATAGGGGTTTATACGTATTCGGGTTTGCCTGATAATAATGGATTTTTACAATCTGGCATTGGTCAGCAAACGATTGCAACGCAGTTTAGTCCTGCTTCATTTGTGGATTTATACACAATTAAAGCGAATAGTCCATTTAATTTTAGTTTACCAAGACGTTTAAGATTAGGAATTATTTTTAACTTTTAAAAGTATGGCTCAGAAAGTAAAAAAACAGTTAATTTGGATATGCTTGATGTGGTTGGGATTAAGCATACAAGCGAAAGAAAATGTGCCTGGTGGTCCAAGGAAGACGGGCGGGGTAGCGAAAACTGCGGCTGGCTGTGTGCCTTCCAGTGCTTCCGCTCAATTAGATATCAATAACGTAAGAACGTTGTTGCACAATGGTGGTGATATGTGGTGGGATTTAGTGGGCAATCCCCGCTATGAAGTTCCCAAGGGTTCGGGTAAGCATTCTGCTTTTGCCGCCTCGTTGTGGATTGGTGGGTACGACCAAGCGGGGCAGTTAAGAGTTGCCGCCCAAACCTATCGGCAAAGTGGTAACGACTTCTATCCAGGTCCTTTAAAGGTTTCCCCCGGTCAAAATTACGGACCTGCTTCAACGGATGATGCTATCTGTAAGCAATGGGATAGAATGTACAAAATTACCCGTGCTGAAATCAATCAGTTCAGAGCAGATTTTGCTTCCGGTACAGTAGATTTTTCTAAATATCCTACTATTAAAGAATGGCCTGCTATGAATAATGATCCCGACTTCGAAACCTACCTCGCTCCTTTTGTAGATTTTAATAATAATGCTATTTATGACCCTGAAACTGGTGGTGATTATCCCAAAGTAGATGGCGATCAAGCAATATGGTGGGTCATAAACGATAAAGGAAATATTCACACGGAATCCGGTGGAGAACAAATTGGCCTTGAAATTCAAGTGTTAGCTTTTGCATTCGTTGCATCTAACCAATTAAACGATATGACTTTCTATAAACAAAAAGTCATCAATCGTTCAACAAATACTATTTTTAACACTTATATTGGGCAGTGGGTAGATGCTGATTTAGGGAATTATTCGGATGATTATGTAGGTTGTGATACGATTAGAGGTTTAGGTTACATCTATAACGGGGATAACAATGATGAAACAGCACAAGGTTATGGGACTGTAATACCTTCGTTTGGAGTAGATTTCTTTCAAGGACCTTTGGCAGACCCCAATGATGGTATTGACAATGATAAAGATGGCATTGTTGATGAGCCCGGCGAGCGAATCGGCATGGCTAAATTTGTTTATTATGATAATGATTTCACTCCTTATGGGAATCCATCAAGTCCTAATCATTTTTATCAATATCTGACAGGTTTTTGGAAGGATGGTTCTCCCATGACGGCAGATGGGCAGCGTGGACGTTCTCCTGAATCTTCTGCAACTCCGAGAACAGACTACATTTTCCCGGGTTGGCCAGGGGGACCTTGTGCCGCTCCCTCAGGTTGGACCGAAAAATCCGCAGGAAATCCTCCTTTTGACCGACGTTTCTTAATGTCAGCAGGTCCTTTCACTTTAACTCCTGGTGCTGTCAATGAAATCGTTGTAGGTGCTGTATGGGCGCCCGGCTCTCCTAATGATGAAGTTGCTTCTTTATGTAAGTTGTTAAAAGCTGATGACATCGCTCAAGCGCTATTTGACAATGATTTCCAGGTTCTTAATGGTCCTGATGCTCCCGATTTAGTTATCAATGAATACGATAGAGAATTGTTATTAACTTGGGATTATTCTAAAATTGGTTCTATCTCAAATAATTATTTTGAAAATTACTCCGAAAAAGACCCTGTCTTAGCAAGTTCAGTGCTTCCACCAGGCAAATCCCCATTCTTCAAATTTCAGGGCTACATCGTTTACCAATTGATTGATAGTACGGTGTCTGCATCAGAACTAACCAATACTGATAAAGCGCGTATAGTATTACAATGCGATATTGAAGATTCTATTAGTACGATAGTTAATAGGACCTCAGAATTAGTAGCGGGATTATCTGATCCTGTGATTGTTGACCAAATCATGGTTCAAGGGGCAAACAAAGGAATTGTGCGTTCCGTAAGAGTAACAGAAGATTTATTTGCAGAAGGTACAGACAAACGTTTAGTTAATTATAGACCTTATTACTATACTATTATTGCTTACGCTTATAACGATACTTCTGCGGATGGTAGAAAATTCGTTCCTGGGAATGGAAATTTCAAGAGGTACAAGGGCACTGCTCATAAAGTAGAGTTTGAAAAATTCGGTACTCGTTTAAATTCTCAATACGGTGATGCCCCCGAAGTTACTCGTATTCAAGGTAATGGTACAGGAAATAGATTTTTAGATTTAAAAGATGAAGTTAGAAATAATATTTTAACGGGTTCAGTTAACAATTTGGTCTATCAATCAGGTTTTGCTCCCTTTGATATTAAAGTAGTAAATCCAAAAGAGGTACAAGCCAAGGAGTATATGTTAAGACTTACGGTAGATTCACTAGTAGAGGATAGAGGGGCAACGCAAGTTCGTGCTGATTGGGTTTTATATGCTAAATCGAATAATGCATGGCAAGAGATTTATAAATCTACTTATGTTTATGATGTGGCAACGGGCATATCTAATCCTGCTCCTTTAAATGGTGTTGAAAAGGTAGTCAATGGTCATGGGATATCTATTGCAGTGAAGAATCCATTAGATCCAGGGAATTGGCAAACTGACCGTACAAATGGTTTTATAGGAGCATCTATTGAGTATAGTGACCCTTCAAAGCCTTGGCTTTCGGGGTTAGAAGATTACGAAACTAATACAATAGACCAATGGAACTGGATTTTGTGTGGTAATGCGCATAAAACCAGTGGTAATCCTAATGTTACAGAGGATTATGGTGCTGAAGGTGCACAAGCTCCTATGCAATTTTATAGAGATTATAAGGCTTATGACCCTAATGAAGTGTATGAAAAGATTTTAGATAGAACATGGGCTCCCTATATTATGACACGTTCCTATAATATCAATACGGGGGTTGTTGGTCCGAGAATATCTTACGGTTCCTCTACTAACAACAATGAAGCGTTTATTGGTGATGCAGTGACGCTGGATAAACTTCCAAATGTGGATATTGTTTTAACGAAGGATAAGACTAAATGGTCTCGCTGTGTTGTAATTGAGTCTTCACCAACAAAATCATTAGCGAATGCGGGTCAGGGAGGTTCTCATCCTATGACGGCGCGTTGGGCAATCTCTAAAGATATTAACGGGAATGAGGAGTCTTCAACATTGGATATCACGACACAAGGTATGTCTTGGTTTCCGGGTTATGCTATCAATGTTGAAACGGGTAAGCGATTAAATATTTTATTTGCGGAGGCATCATGGTATGCAAACCAGAATGGAGCAGATATGTTATTTAATCCAACGGCATCTCTCGGCTCCGATTTTAATGCAGTTGGTGGGCGTCATTATATTTATGTAAGTAACACGGAGTATGATGGATGTGCAACGTTAGCTCAAAGTTTAAGGGTGGGAACTTCCAATGTGGCAACTGGTGCAGATAATGGACATGTCTTTCCTAATGTACCTGGCGTTGGTTCTGTCTCGATTAGTAGTGCTCACAATACTTTTGCTTGGGTTACTATTGCTATGTTAAGTGATGCTAAATATGCGTTCAAGAAACCCGAAGATATGCCCTGTGATGTTACTATAAAATTAAGAGTCAATAAAAAATTCTCTAATGACAATCCAATTTATATTTTTGATACGAACAAGTTAGCGGCAAATTTGAATCAGACGGGAATAGCAAAAGATGCATTAGAGACAATTCGTGTGGTTCCTAATCCTTATTATGGGCGTTCAGGAACGGGAAAATATCGTTATGAAAATTCCCAAATAGATTCTCGTGTCAAGATAACGAACTTGCCCCAAAAATGTACTATCAAGATATTTACTTTGAATGGTACTTTAGTAAGGACGTTCAAAAAAGACTCAGAGGTGCCCAATATTGAATGGGATTTAAAGAATTCAAGTGGGGTGCCTGTGGCAAGTGGTGTTTATATAATCCATGTAGATGCAGGAGAGTTAGGTCAGAAGGTTGTTAAGTTCTTTGGTATAATGCCTGAGGTAGATTTAACTGCATATTAAACGAAGCACAAGCAATGAAAAATATAGCAATAATTATTTTGGGGGTGATATTAAGTTCTCCGTTTTTAAAAGCTGGTAATCCCGAAAGGGCGGGTCAGGCGGGAGCAACGCAATTACTGATAAATCCATGGGCTCGTAACACGGGCGTACATGGTATCAATACGGCTAATGCTTATGGGATTGAGTCTGTGATTAATAATCCTGCTGGATTAGCAAAAACTAAGAGAACAGAACTCATATTTTCTCATACTAGGTATTTGGTTGGATCTGACATCAATTTAAACACATTTGGTATATCTCAAGGTCTTAAAAAGGGGGGAGTACTTGGTTTATCGGTTGTTTCCTTTGATTTGGGGGAATTTGAGCGAACTACTATAGATCAGCCGGATGGTACTTTAGGTACTTTTAGGCCTACTTTCTTAAATATAGGTATATCATATGCAAAAACTTTCGTAGAGGATAGGATTTATGTAGGTTTTACTACAAGACTTATACATGAGTCTATAACAGATGTTTCTGCGAATGGTGTTGCATTTGATGCGGGAGTGCAATATACTGATAAGGATGGTAAATTTAGAATAGGTGTTGCATTAAAGAATGTGGGTCCTGAAATGCGATACTCGGGGGATGGTTTAACGCAAAGAGCTAATTTAGGGGGTCCTAATAGCAGATTTACAAGTAATGTTTCTACGATAGCATCTAAATTTGAGTTACCTACTCAACTCAATATCGGGGCTTCGTATGAATGGAGTTTGGGTGGGGATTCTGTTTCAACTATTCATACAATTTTACCAATGATAAATTTTACTGCGAATGCATACGCAAGAGATCAAATTGGTGCGGGTGCGGAGTATCGTTTTAAGAAATATTTTATGTTTAGAGCGGCATATGTGTGGGAAAAAGGAATAACTAATCCAGAGGAGAGAATAAATGTCTATACAGGTATTGCTTTTGGTGCTACGGTTGAAATTCCGTTCAAATCGGGGGATGGGCGTTATTCTTCTTTTGGATTGGATTATAGTTATAGAACAACAAATCCTTTTCAAGGTACACATTCTATTGGTTGTAGAGTAAATTTATAGTTTATAGTTATGTCAGAGATATATTACTTAACGAAGGAAGGGTACGATAAATTGGTTCAGGAATTACATGATTTAAAAACAAAAGAACGAGCAAAGATTGCTGCGGCAATAGCGGAAGCAAGAGAAAAAGGGGACCTTAGCGAAAATGCTGAATACGATGCGGCAAAAGAAGCTCAAGGTCTCCTTGAGCTTAAAATTTCTAAATTGGAAGAGATGTTAATCAATTCCAGAATACTTTCAGATGATGAAATTGATACATCGAAAGTTTATATTTTAAGTACTGTGAAATTAAAGAACCTCTCCCAAAATGATATTTTTACCTATACTTTAGTTTCACAAAGAGAAGCTAATATAAAAGAAGGAAAAATTTCTGTTGAATCACCGATTGGTAAAGCTTTATTAGGGAAATCGGTTGGGGATATTGTAGAAATAAAGGCTCCTGTTGGTATTTTAAAATTTGAAATATTAGAAATTACAAGATAAAATGGCAACTATATTTTCTAAAATTATTTCAGGTGAAATTCCTTGCTATAAAATTGCAGAAACTAATGATTATCTTGCTTTTCTTGATATCAATCCCGTTAAAAAAGGTCATGTTTTGGTAATTCCAAAGAGAGAAATAGATTATTACTTTGATTTGGATGATGAGCTTTTTATTGGCTTGAATCTATTTACTAAATTAGTTGCTGATGCTATTAAAAAAGCTATTCCGTGTAAAAAAGTTGGAGTTGCCGTTGTTGGACTGGAAGTTCCACATGCTCATGTTCATTTAATACCTATTGATTCGGTCAATGATATTTATTTTTCTGGTCCTAGATTAAGTATTGCTCCAGAAGAATTAGATATTATTGCACAAAAAATAAGAGAAAAGTTGCAAGTCTAATAAATATATTGTAATTTTGCGTTTCTAAAAAAGTATTAGCAATGGCTAAAAGTAAAGGAAATCGTATTCAAGTTATTTTGGAATGCACGGAGCATAAAGCGAGTGGATTACCAGGTACTTCAAGATATTATACAGAAAAAAATAAAAAAAATACTCCGGGTAGATTGGAACTAAAAAAGTATAATCCAATTTTGAAAAAAATGACTATTCACCGCGAAACAAAATAAAATTTATAATGAGTTATGGCAAAGAAAGTTGTAGCAACGTTAAAATCAAAAGAGAAAGCAGTAGCGATGACTAAAATAATTTCTGCTTATAGAAAAGCTAAAACAGGGTCTTATGCATTCAAAGAAGAAATTGTATTAGCGGAGGATGCTCCCAAAATAATACAGGAGCGCCTAAAAAATTTATAGTATTTTAATCGGCTGCAATTGCAGCCTTTTTCTATGATTGATATCTTACTTCCTTTCTCTAAAAGTGAAATCAATCGTTTATTTATATTAGCATTTCAAGCAAAGCGCCCTTTTGTAATATCTAATTTTTCTTTTTGTGATGATACAAAAGTAATATATGATTTTTACAATCAGTTACAGGTAGATTTGAAATTAGTGGATAATGATTTGATTGTAGATGCAAGTAATGTCAAATTTACTGATACGAATCTTGTAAATGTTTATCAGGCGGGTACAGCTTTTAGATTTTTAATATCTTTATGTTCTACGCTACCTTATCATTTTCGGTTTATTGGACATGAAGCTTTATCCAAAAGACCTATTTCTTCCTTAACAGAAACTTTATCTCAATTAGGTATCATTTATTGTTTTGAAAATCCCAATCAATCTTTACCGCTAACTTTTCGGGGTAAGCATATCATAAATTCTCAATTAGAGTTTGATAAAGCTATACTTTCTTCTCAATTCATTTCCTCTATATTATTGTTAGCACCTTCTTTACCGCTAAATTTTAATTTGAAATTTAGGAATACCATTATATCGGATTCTTATGTTAACTTAACTTTAAGAATGCTAGAAAAGCTAGGTATATTATGGGTTTATAACCGAGATAATCAGACATTTACATTACAAAATAATACATTTACAAGTTATCAATATTTTGTTTCAGCAGATTGGACGAATGCATCTTATTTTATTGCATTATCTGCTTTATTAAGGGTGCCTATAAGGTTACCTAATCTTACTATTTTATCCTATCAGCCCGATGTAGGGCAGTTATCACTATGGATAGAATTGGGAGTTCAGTTTTGTTTTGATAATGAAATAGATTTGGTAGTAAATCCATCCAATTTTGAAATGCGAGAGTGGGATTGGGATTTTTCTTCTATTCCTGATTTATTTCAAACTTTTGCGGTTTTAACTGCTTATCATAAGGGCATTTATCGTTTTGTGGGATTACAATCTTTGCAATATAAGGAAACTCATAGACTTATGGCTGTAAAAAATGAACTTCAAAAGATAGGTATTGAGGTTTCTTTTGATGAATACAAGGGAGAGTGCATTATTCGTAATGATGTAAATAGATATCCTGAAAATGTTGTATTTAAAACTTACAATGACCATAGAATGGCTATGGCGTTTTCTTTATTAAAGCCTTTAATTACGCATATAGAATTTGATAATCAAGATGTTGTAAATAAATCATTTCCTAATTTTTGGTGCGAATATTCTCGTTTATTGGCTTGATAATCCAACAGATTTGATTTTTTTGCTATTTTTTAATAACATAATTTGTTGTTATGAAAAAATCATTATTTTTGCAAACTAGTTTAATTTTAAATAGGTAAGATATGGCAAGTATTTTAGAAAGAGTACAATCCATTATTGTAGATAAGTTAGGTGTAGAAGCGAGGGAGGTTACTCCAGAAGCAAGTTTTGCAAATGATTTAGGTGCTGATTCTCTTGATACGGTTGAGTTGATAATGGAATTTGAGAAAGAATTTAAGATTACTATTCCAGACCAAGATGCTCAAAAAATTTCCACGGTGGGTGATGTTATCAAATATCTAGAAGCGAGAGTTAGTAATTAAAATGAAGTTTCAACGAAGAGTAGTTGTAACTGGAATAGGTGCAGTAACTCCTGTTGGTATTGGTATAAACTCGTACTGGAATGGGTTGATTTCTGGTACGAGTGGAGCCGATATGATTACACGTTTTGATGCTTCAAAATTTAGAACACGTTTTGCTTGCGAAGTCAAAAATTTTGATGTACAGAACTATTTGGATAAAAAAGAAGCAAGGCGTATGGATCTTTTTTGTCATTTTGGTATTGCAGCCGCTACGGAAGCAGTTTGCGATGCTGGATTAGATAAATTGGCATCCATTTCGACCATTGATCCCTTTAGAGTAGGTGTTGTGATGGGTTCAGGAATTGGGGGTCTTGAGACTTTTATTAAGGAAGTAGGGGATTTTGCAAGAGGAGATGGTACTCCAAGATTTAATCCTTTCTTTATTCCCAAAATGATTATAGACATATTGCCAGGTCATATATCCATGCGGTATGGGTTTAGAGGGCCTAATTATTCTTGTGTATCTGCATGTGCAACATCCTCTAATTGCATAGCCGATGGTTTTTTGTTAATTCAGAGTGGGCTGGCAGATATTGTTATTACAGGAGGTGCAGAAGCCGCTATCAATGCAGCAGGAGTGGGAGGTTTTAATGCTATGCATGCGTTGTCTGAAAGAAATGATGATCCTAAAACAGCAAGTCGTCCTTTTGATAAGGATAGAGATGGTTTTGTGTTAGGAGAAGGTGCAGGTTGTATTGTGTTGGAATCTTATGAGAGTGCGGTTGTTCGAGGTGCTAAAATGTATGCAGAACTGTTAAGTATTGGATTGACTGCGGATGCTCATCATTTAACCGAGCCTGACCCCGATGCTAAGGGAGTTATTGCGGTTATGAAAAATGCTTTACTTTCAGCAGGATGTAATCCAAGCGATATTGACCACATCAACGTTCATGGAACTTCTACCCCAAAAGGAGATATAGCCGAAACAAAGGCAATTAAATTTGTTTTTGGTGACCATGCTCCCAAAATATCAATTTGTTCTACCAAATCCATGACGGGGCATTTATTGGGAGCCGCAGGTGTAATTGAGGCAATTGCTACCGTTTTAACCGTAAAAAATGATTTAGTCCCACCTACTATTAATCACTTCACCGATGACCCAGAATGCGATTTAGATTATACCTTCGGAAACCCTAAATCTAGGACAGTAAATTATGCTATTTCTAATACTTTTGGTTTCGGTGGGCATAACTCTTCTCTCTTATTTAAAAAAATAGATTTATAGTTTTGAAAATATTTTATCCCATAAAAGTATTTTTAGCTTATTATAATTTCTTTTTTCATCATGAAAAAGATTTTATAAAGAAAATAAAACTGTTAACTGGGATTATGCCACATGACTATAAACTTTATAAACAAGCATTTAGTCATAGTTCTGTTGTTAAGAATACAAAGAATAATGCACAGGAGTGTAATGAAAGATTAGAATACCTCGGTGATTCAGTTCTTGGAATGGTTATTGCTGAATATCTATTTAAGAAGTACCCCAATAAAGATGAAGGTTTTTTGACAGAAATGCGTTCTAAGATAGTTAGTAGAAATAGTCTAAATGAAATTGCATTGAAGTTAGGTTTTGATGGCATGATGTTTTTTGATTATAAAATTATTGCTAATCCTAATCCTTCAATTTACGGTAACGCGTTAGAAGCTTTTATTGGGGCATTATTTTTGGATAGAGGATTTATATATACAAAAAATTTTATTTATAAAACCATTATCCACGGGCATTTGGACATCTCTGAATTAGAAAAGACGGATAATAATTACAAAAGTAAACTTCTTGAGTATGTTCAAAAGAAAAAAATATCATCAATTTCGTATGAAGTACTTCAAGAAGAAAATAGAGGGAGTCATCGTGTTTATACGGTTGGTGTGAAAATAGGGAATAAACTATTAGCGCAAGCAACTGATGTAAAAAAGAAAAATGCTGAACAAAAAGCTTCTGAAATTGCATTGGAAATTCTTCAACAACAATATTAGTTATGTATTCTGTTAGAAATTTTTATTTTCGAATTCCTTTAAGGTTGTTACCTGAGAATGATATTGATGTTTTTAGTTTTTTCCCATCCAAGAATTTGATTTTATGGAATAAGACCCCTGATACTTTATCAATAGGTTTTCAAATGGATTGGGTATCTTGGCAGAAATCATTATTTGAGTTTTTGACAAAATTTTTTCAGCCTAAGCTTTTTCAGGTGATTACCTATGTTGCTCCTATACGAAGAGAGCCTTGCCATACTTCTGAAATGATTTCTCAACTACTTAGAGGAGAAACTTTTACTGTTTTTTTTGTGCAGGAAGATTTTGCTTTTGGTTGTGGGGAAGATGGTTATTTTGGTTATGTATCTATTCATCAAATTGAACGTTTTGAAAAAGAGTATTATCGTATTTTTGGATGGCATCGTGAATATCCATTAGGATCAAAAGTTCTAGAAAAACCCATGAGTTTCAATTATAATCAATTGATAATGGATTTATTAGAGTCTCCATATTTATGGGGAGGTCGTTCAAATTGGGGAATAGACTGCTCTGGACTTACTCAAATATTTATGCTTGCTCGGAATATTTTCTTACCAAGGGATGCCTATCAGCAAGCGGATTTTGGCGAAACTATACCATATAGAAAACATAAGAAGGGCGATTTAGCTTTCTTTGGTGATTCTATTGATAGTATTACACACGTTGGTTATATATTGGATAGACATATTATTTTCCACGCTTATGGTGAAGTAAGAATTGATAAACTTAAATCAGGTGGTATTTTTCATAATGGTTATCATAAAATTACTCACAAATTGCTTGTTATTAAAAGGTATTCTGACTCTTTTGATTTTAGGAAATGCTTGTAACCCTGCACTGGAAAAAAATAATATCCCTATAAGTTTTTCTTTTCGTTTGGATAATGATTTTGATTATGATTTGTTTATTCGTGATGTTTACTATTTAAAGCAATTAGGAGTTCACCATTTTTCTGTTGAGTTAATTTTAAAAAATGATAGTAATAATACGCCTTATTTAGAAAATATACAATCGCTTAATGCAGTTCTTTACAAACTCGATTCTTTGAATTTTTATGTTCATTTAATAATTTCAAAATGGAATGCTAGGTCTATTCTAGTTTCGGATACACTGTTAGAAAAATGGAATTTGCTTTATCAACAGTTACTGGATACTTTTATACTTCAATTGCAACCATTTAAGATAGTTAGTTTGGTTTATGGTGTTGATTTTGAGAACATTGAAAAGAGAAAAGAACTTTATTCTGATTGGTTATTTAAAATACAAAGTAAGGTTTCCTATCCTATTTTTTACAGTTCTTCTTTGTTTCATACGATAGATTGCCAATTACATGAATATTCAGATTTTATCGGAATTTTTTACGAACAAGCCTTTGATGATAGATATAAAAAATTGGCTCGAGAGTTACACCCAAAAATTTCACAAAAGTTTAAAAATAAGAAAATTATAATTACTCATGCAAATATACAAGGAAAAGATGCCAAGTTGCAATTTCAAAATTTACTGCGTTTTTGGGTTGAAGATAATATCCAACTAATAAACATAAATTCTATTTATAATCAAAGTGTTATGAGTAGGAATAGCGTATATTTTAGTCTAAAGGAAGCTCAATCTTTTAAGGAATATTTATCCGACTATCTGACATATCATTAAAAATTTTTATTTTCTGCAATAAATTTTTTACACAATTTATTTTTGTAAAATGAAGTTTTATAATTTGCAAGCTAATAATTGAATATATGATGAAGGCTTGTCTAATTCTAAAGCTATCTATATTGATTATAGGAATAGTTCATTCGCAAAACAGTTTTTATACTAAACATTTTAATCCAAAAGAATATAATGCGGCACCAATAATATGGAATATTCAACAAGATGCAAGGGGGCTATTATTTATGGCTAATAATAAAGGAGTTCTGATTTTTGATGGTTCCTGGAAGCTCATACCTACTCCAACACCAGTACGTTCCTTGTTTATTACTAAGAGTAATCAAATTTTAGTGGGTTGCAAATCGGATTTTGGTATTCTCGATTATCAGAAAAATGGTTCTTATTACTATAAATCTTGGCGAACTTTTCTGAATAAACAAGACCAACTTCTCATTAAAGATGTAGAAAAAATTTATCAAAATGCGGATGCTACGGTTTATATTACGGATAATGTGGTTTTTCGTGCGGTGGATAATGGGCAGATTAAGAACTTTCAGAAATTTGTTTTAGAGGATAGAGTGTTAGGATCAGGAATGGTTAATAATAAAATATGGATTAACATCAATGGTAAGGGTTTGCATGAGGTGGATAGAGAGTTAAAACCTGTGCCTGGTGGGGGTATCTTTAAAGACCAAGAGATTTCTGGAATAACCCAAAATATCAGTGGGAATTATTATATTGCTACTTATGAAGGGAATTTATACGTTTATGATGGCAATTTTCGTGTTATCAACACCAGTGCAGATGCCTATTTAAAAGTAAATAAAATTTACGATATAACTGCAGTGGGAGATAATATAGGGATTGCTACCATGAAGGGTGGTGCTGTCTATGTAAATAGAAAGGAAAATTTAGCTTATTTTTTTAATAAAGAAAATGGTTTCCCAGATAATGATATGTATTCTATCTTCTCAGATAGAGAAAACAATTTGTGGTTAGGACATGGAAAAGGGCTTTCGAAAGTTGGGATTGATATTCCCGTCAAGGTTTATACTGCTTTGCATGGGTTACAAGGGAGAATATCTGATATTTTACATGTAAATGGTATTACTTATGTTTCAACTTCGCAGGGGGTATTTTATATAAAGAATAACAAAGTGGAGCGAGTAGGTGGAATTACGAGTGAGGCGTGGTATCTACTTAATCTTAATAATAGTGTTTTAGTAGCAACGAATCAAGGGGTTTTTGATATCACAGGAGGCAGTACAAAACCTGTTGTGTCCAATGATTACACCGTAAAAATTATACCTTCTGTCCAGAATAATTATGCTTATGTTTTAGCTTTACCGGGACTTTATAGAATCAAAAATGAAGCAGGTTGGAAACAAGAAAAAAAATTTAATGAAGTAAAAATGGAGTTGAACTCGGTTGAAGAGGAGAGTGAGGGTAAATTATGGGCAGGAACAGCTGTTCAGGGGGTTTTTTTACTTGAAATAAGTGATGCCGTTAAAATTTCTCGGTATGACACCAGTGCAGGTCTTCCTGAAGGTAGTATATCCGTTTTTAAGTATCAATCTAAAATTTATTTTAAATCTAAAGCAGGAATTTATCATTTTCAAAATAACCGCTTTCAGATTCATAATGAGTTAACCAATTTATTGAAGGATTTTGATTTTGATATTGTTAATGATAAAATATGGATAAAAAATGATGCGGGTTATATTGCATTGAATAATGGGCAACTAGATTCTATAGGTTATCATAACATACTACAACAAAAACCTGATATCGGTTTTGCAACAGATAATATGGTTTTTCTGGGGTTTGCAGACGTATTATTGATTGCTCAAAAACAAAATTCCATTTCTAGTACTTTCCAGTGTTTTATTAGAGAGGTTAAAATTGGTAAAGATTCTGTATTCTTTGGAGGTAACTACCTTAACAAAGAGGGTTTATTTCAGACTACACAACAAGATAACTTTAAGCCTTCTATTCTATATTCTCAAAATCAAATTCATATAGAACTCGGTACGAATAGTTTTATCAATGAATCTGCAAATCGTTACAAATACATTATAGAAGGATTAGGAGAATGGTCTGATTGGCAGGCATCACCTATTATACAGATAAGTGGTATTAGTGAAGGGAATTATATTTTAAAAGTTATAGCCAAAAATGCCTATGGGCAAATTAGTGAACCGGTGGTTTTTGAGTTTAAGGTTTTGCCTCCGTGGTATAGGAGTATATGGACTTATTTGCTGGCGGCATCCTTATTAGCTTTTGCAGTTTATTGGATTATACGTTACAATAGTAAACGATTGGAGGCAGAAAATAGACGTTTGGATAACATTGTAAAAGAAAGAACGGCACAAGTAGAAAAACAAAAACAAGAAATAGAACAGGCTTATAATACGCTCAAGTCTACGCAAGAACAATTAGTACAGTCTGAAAAAATGGCTTTTTTGGGTCAGTTAGTAGCTGGGATAGCTCATGAAATCAATACGCCTATTGGTGCAGTGAATGCCTCCGCAACTAATATCAATAAAGTATTGCCATTAACGATTAGTAAACTGCCTGAAGTCCTCAAAACATTAAATGAAGAAGAGTTAAAACTCTTTAATCAGATGACCGAGCAAATTTTAGGGTTCAATACTACGCTGACCTCTCGTGAAGAAAGGCAGTTTAAAAAAGAACTTTCACAAAAATTAGAAACAATGGGAGTAGATACTAATTTATCTGCAGAATTAGTAAAAGTAGGCTTGATTGAGAATATTGAAAAATATAAAGACCTATTTAGTCATCCTAAAGGAGTAGAAATTGTTAATGCAGCGGCGAATTTGGGGAAAATCAAGAAAAACGTAGATACTATTGAAACGGCGGTAGCCAAAACTCAAAAGATTGTCTTTGCTTTAAAATCTTATTCTTATAAATCTCATGATGAACAAGCTGTTGAAATTGATGTTGCTGAAAATATGAGAACAATTCTGACCATTTATGGTAATCAGCTCAAGCATGGTGTAGAGTTAATAACAAACTTTGAGGAGAATCTACCGATGATAAAAGGCTGGCCTGATGAATTAAGTCAAGTATGGACGAACATCATTCATAATGCATTGCAAGCAATGGACAATAAAGGGAAACTCCAAATAGATATTCTAAAAGAAAATAACGGTATTTTAGTGAAAATAACCGATTCAGGACCGGGTATTCCAAAAGAAATTCAAGATAAAATTTTCCAACCTTTCTTTACTACCAAAAAACAAGGTGAGGGTTCTGGTTTAGGGTTAGATATTTGTAGAAAAATCGTTGAAAAACATAAAGGTAAAATATGGGTAGATTCCGAACCTGGTAGAACTACCTTTTTAGTTTGGTTACCTTTATAAATTTTTATTTGACAAAATGAAATTTTTTCCTTTATATTTGCAATCCAAAGATAAATATAATGGCGAAAGTAAAAAAAGCTATTCTTTGTGTAGATGATGAGAAAATTGTTTTAGATAGCCTTCAAGAGCAACTTCACGTAGCTTTTGGAGATACATTTCAATATGAAATTGCAGAGAGCGTGGATGAGGCGTGGGAAGTAATTGATGATTTAGTCAATGAAGGATACGAAATGGTTTTAATCATATCAGATTGGTTAATGCCTCGTGTAAAAGGTGATGAATTTCTAATTGATGTGCATGAAAGATATCCCGCAACTGTAACGGTTATGTTAACTGGGCAAGCTGACCCTGAGGCTATACAAAATGCTTATCAAAATGCTAATTTATATGCGTATATTAAAAAACCCTGGAAAGAAGAAGACTTAATCGCAAAAGTTAAGGAGGCTTTTGGTAAGTTAGGAATGGATGTTTAATCATGCTGAATGAAAAAACTAAATATCCTTTGCGTTGACGATGAAAAAATTATTTTAGATAGTCTACAAGAGCAAATTGTTAATCGTCTCGGAAAAGAATTTGATTGCGAGCTTGCAGAGGGGGGAGAAGAAGCATTGGAATTAATACAGGATATTCTTTCGGATAAGGGGGATATTGCTGTGGTTATCTCCGACCAACTCATGCCAGGTATGACAGGTGACGAGTTTTTGATTAAAGCTCATGCTCTTATACCTAATACTCCCAAGATATTGCTTACGGGTCAAGCAGGTATTGATGCAGTAAAAAATGCTATCAATAAAGCAAGACTATATCGCTATGTAAATAAACCATGGGAAGAAAATGATTTAATGCTTACTATTGAAGAAGCCGCAAGAGCATATCAAAGACACTTACAAATGCAGGAGTATAATAGGCTTCTTCGAAATCTTAACAAAGCAAGCCAAGAAATCTCCGGAGAAATTGATTATCAATTGTTAGTGAATAAACTTATGACTAATGTGGTCCTAACAATTGGTACTGAAACGGGTTATTTGCTTACTAGTAATAATCAAAAATTGAAATTAGAAGCCGCTTATGCTCTCTCTCATAAAGAATTTGAATGGATTTCTAATGAAATAAAAAATAATTATGAAGAATTTAATCATCAAATAAGCCAAAAGTTAGTTAAGTTGATTGAAGGTGATGCCCCTGAACATACTTTTGTTGCTCCGATAACCAAGAAAGGTAAAAATCTAGGATTTATATTATTAGAAAATAAAAACACAAAAACTGCTTTTAATGCTTATCAAAAGGAGGTTATACAGATGCTTGCTTCTCAAGCCGCAATTTCACTTGATAATTCCACTCTTTACAAGCGAATTGAAGAGCGTAATAAGCAATTGGAGGAAACCAAGAAAATAATTGAAGAAAAAAATAAAGATATCCTTGACTCCATACGATATGCAAGGAGAATTCAAGAGGCTATAATGCCTGAAAAAGAATTACTGAACATTTACTTTCCAGAATCTTTTATTTTTTATCAACCTAAAGATATAGTATCAGGAGATTTTTATTGGTTTTTAGAAAAGTATCATAAATTTTTTATTGCCGCTGTAGATTGCACGGGACATGGCGTGCCGGGTGCCTTTATGTCGGTAATCGGTAGTAATTTATTAAATCAAATCTTGAATGAATATTCTATTTTAGAGCCAGAAGCTATTTTAGATCATCTCAATTTTAGGGTACAAGCCGCCCTTAAACAAGACCAAAACGCAGAAACAAAAGATGGAATGGACGTTGCCTTTTGTAGTATTGACCAAGAGAATGATTTATTACAATATGCAGGAGCTAATCGTCCTTTATGGCTTGTAAGAAATGGAGAAATAATTAAGTATGAAGCAGATAAAATCCCTATTGGTGGAGGGCAATTTGGGCATATGTCATATAAGGGGCATACTATACCCGTACAGGAAGGAGATATCATTTATATTTTTACTGACGGTATCGTAGACCAATTCGGCGGTGAACAAAATAAAAAATTTACTTCTAAGCGTTTTGCGGATTTAATTCTTTCTATTAGCCATCTTTCTATGCAAGAACAAATGCAAAACATAAAAAATACTTTTATGGAATGGAAAGGAAAAGAAGAGCAAACCGATGACGTGCTAGTTATAGGTATTCGATATAATTCTTCTTCAAACGATTAAATTATATAGTAGTATTATCAATTGGGTTTGTTTTAGATTTTATATTCAGTAGGGGTTTTGTTTGTTTTTCATTTTTGGGGTTTTGTGGGGAAGAATCGTTTTGTATTGCATTTAATTTAGCTTGTTTTTTAGCTAACTCATATTCTTGCCATTCTTTTCTTTTTATTTCGGCTTGTTCTGCGGTAATGTTTTCCCAATGAAAATTCATTTCTGATAATTGGGTGGTCGGATAGTCATAATTTGAGGTCATAACCAGGCATTCTGTTGGGCAAACTACGGTACAAAGACCACAAAAACAGCATTTAGCCATATCTATATCAAATTTGGGTAAATACAATTTCTTTTTTGTTCCATCAGAAGTAACTCCTAAATCTTCAATGGAGCGAATAGTTTCAATTGTAATGCAATTAACAGGGCATATTCTTGCACATTGATCACAGCCTATACAATCTTCAATATCCAGATGTAACTGATATCTACCAATATCCGGAACAGGAATTTGCTCTCTTGGATATTTAATGGTTACTAAACCTTCTTTTTCTTGGAAGAAGTTTGGGCTTTCTATGGAACTTGGTGCTTTTCTGGTATTCAGTTTTTTTAGATGCTGAAAAGTTAATAATAGCCCTGACCATAGCTTAGAAAGGTAACTTAGCCATTTCATATTTTGGGATGCTTTACGATATAATTTACAATCCAGTCTTTAAGTTCATTTACATGGATATTTTCAAGAGTAGAAATGAACATTTTGTCTATGCAAGGGATAGCGTTTGTGAGGATTTCTATATCTGCTATTTGTTCAGGGGAAAGCAAGTCAGTTTTATTAAGCACAAGCAGGATAGGTAGAGTATGAGCATCTAAACTTTGTAGTGTTTTTTGAACGGTTTCTATATGTTGCATCCAATTAGGATGACTGATATCTACTACATGAAGTAATAGGTCTGCATTTTTGACTTCCATTAAAGTACTTTTAAAGGATTCTATAAGATGGTGAGGTAGTTTTTTGATAAAACCGACCGTATCCGATAAAAGAAATTCAGTTTGTTTCCAAACTACTTTTCTTGTTGTGGTATCTAATGTTGCGAATAATTTATTTTCTGATAGTACCTTTGATTTGGCTATTAAGTTCATTAGAGAGGATTTTCCTGCATTCGTATAACCTACCAAAGTAACACGAAATTGGCTTTCTCTTTTTTTTCGTTGAACTTCCGAAATTTTCTCAATATTTTTAAGTTCATTTTTTAGTTGAGCTATCCGATTGCGAATTAAACGTTTATCAGTTTCTAGTTCTTTTTCTCCTGCACCTGATTTAGAACCTATACCTCCTCTTTGCCTTTCTAGGTGTGTCCACATACGAGTTAATCGGGGTAACATGTATTGTAATTTCGCTAACTCAACTTGTACTTTGGCTTGGGAGGTTTTTGCATTATTAGAGAAAATTTCAAGAATTAAAAGGCTTCTATCCATAATTTTACATTTCAGTACTTTTTCAAGATTTTTGGTTTGAGAAGGAGTCAAGTCATCATCAAAGATGCTGATATCAACTTGATTTTCTAAAATAAATTGAGCGATTTCTTTGGATTTTCCTTTACCAATATAAGTTTTTACATCTGGAACTTTTAGGGTTTGAAGGAATTCTCGTAATACTTTTGCTTGATACGTTTCTACTAATTGTTTTAATTCTTCTAAATCTTCATTGGCTTTTTGTATATCTGGATTCACTGTGATGAGTATAACTTTGGGTAGTTTTGGGGAGTTATCAATCATATTCAAAATGAATGATTTGTTGAATTTCGGGGGATAAACTTTTTGCTACGGGGCAGTTTCGTGCCGCATTTTCTAGGATAATTTTTTGTTTATCCGTTAAATTTCCTGTGATTTTGATTTTTGCATGAAGCTCACCTATTCTTCTTGGCTCTGCATACATAATTTTAGTTACTTCACCGTTAATTTGGGCTTCAATAGAATGTTTTTTCATAATTATTCCCATAATAGTAAACATACAGGATAACCAAGCCGTTGCAACTAAATCGGTTGGAGAGAATGATTCACCTTTACCCTGATTATCAAGTGGTGCATCTGTAACAATCTCGTTACCAGAGAGTACATGCATGCAGATTGTTCGTAAATCTCCTTGATAAACAACTTGTGCAGTAGGCATTTATTAGTTAATGAAAGCAGGGCAAGACATAGTAAATTCTGGAATTTTAACGATAAATGTTTTAGCGGTATGCAGATTAATCATTTTATAAATGCCTTCCATCTTACCGAAGGGAGTTTTAAAATGGGAACCACTGATGTAGGTATATTTTTGATTAGGTTGAAGAATAGGTTGTTCTCCTACTACGCCTAGTCCACTTACATGCCTTTTGTTGAAAAGAGCATCAGTTATAATCCATTTTCGTGATAGGAGTTGTATAGGAAAGTCATTATGATTTTCAATGGTTATCTCATAAGCAAAAACGAAATTATTTTCATCGATGTTAGATTGTTCAGGGACGAAAATAGATCGTACTTGAATGGTTACGCCATTCGTTGTGAGAGTATCTAGATGATTCATGCTTTTAATACAGAATGTTCTTTAATAATTTTTTCTTGTAAGGTCATTAGAGCGTGGAGGACGGTTTCGGGTCTTGGAGGGCAACCGGGGATATAAATATCTACGGGAATGATGTTGTCAATTCCTTGCATAACACCATAAACTCTGTGCATACCTCCTGTTGAAGCGCAGGCTCCCATGGCAATACACCATTTAGGGTCAGGCATTTGATCCCATATCCTTTTAACAGCATGAGACATCTTGTAGGTAGTCCAACCGGCTACTATCATCACATCGGCTTGACGTGGCGAGAAACTGAAACGCTCTGAACCAAAGCGTGCAACATCAAATTTAGGACCTGCAAAGGACATCATTTCAATTGCGCAGCATGCTAATCCCATAGGCATCGGCCACAAAGCATTAGCTCTTGCCCAATTCGTGATGGTGTCTATTGTTGTTGTTATAAAACTTCCCTGTGATAAAACTTTATCTAATGACATAACAATCTCTATCTAATTTAATAATTTAATTCCAATCTAAACCACCTTTTTTTACAACGTAAATATACCCAACAAATAAAATCAACACAAAAGAGAACATTTCAATAAAACCGAATATCCCTAATTGTTTATATTGAACAGCCCAAGGATACATAAAGATAATTTCTATATCAAAGAGTATAAAAAGCATAGCTATTAAATAGAACTTAATAGAAAAGCGGTCTCTTGCTGTACCGACTGGGTCCATCCCACTTTCATAAGGCATTACTTTTCTTTCTGTAAAACGTTTTCTTATCAATATGTTTTGTAAATTGCTTAATATCAAGGCTAAACCTAAACCTATTGCAATCATGATGAACGCGCCGTAGTACTCTTGCATACGTTTTGAAAATGGTGCTAAATTATAATTCAAACATGGGTTTTGCAAATATTGTTCAAAATAATTTTTCATATACGTTCAAATTAATTTTAATCTATTGATTTTTAATTTATTACAAATAATATAACATTTTTTAATATTATATTGTTGCAAATGCAAATAAGTTGCATTATTTTTGCAACAAAATATCACAAATCTTATGAATAAAATTTTCATTTTAGCGTTATTTTTAGGGATAGTATTAGGAGCCTGTAAAAAAGAAAAGAAAGAAGAGGTGGATACTCAAAAACCCTCTATTACTATCATTAAACCGTCAGAAAATGCCACAGTAACGGGAGGACAAACTCTTCAATTAGAAGTAAAATTTACGGATAATATGAATTTATCCCAATACAAGTTAGAAGTACATCCCAATTTTGATGGACATACTCATGGTAAAACCAACGAAGAAATGCCAACTCCTTGGGAATGGGATACTATCGTGAATATAAATGGAAAGGAACATACCGCAAAATTTAGTATTAGTGTACCCAGTAATGTAAAAGCAGGAAATTATCATTTGATGGCGATGTGTACAGATGCGGCGGGATATGAAGCTCCTATTAAATTCATAAATATTAAAGTTTTAAACCCTGATGATACAGTAAATCCTGTTCTAACTCTAACTAAACCTTCTATTACAAATGAAAACTTAATACAGTTTGCAACTAACGAAAATGAAAAAGCTATTATTTTTGAGGGGACGTTATCAGATAATAAACGTGTCAAAGGAATTAAAATTCAGCTCATTGAACATAGACATTCAAAAACTCAACATGGAGAGGATAAAGTAATTTATGAGTACCAAAACTTTAATTTGAATGGGACTTCTTTTGATTTATCTAATATCACTTTCAAAATCTATCGTGAGGATATGGAAGATAACGGAGAATACGAATTAAAAGTGGTAGGTTACGATTTAGTAGGAAATTCCGCAGAAAAAATCGCTGTAATACGAACAAAATTATTTTGATAATAACTGCTTAATAATAGCAACTTCATTTGTAGTATTAAGGCTATCTTAGGATAGCCTTTTTTATTTGTTTATGGGAAACTAAGAAAAGAGAAAAATACTATTTTTGCAATAAAAATTTTATGTGGTATAAGAACATATTAGAAACTATGGGGAATACCCCCTTAGTAAAAATCAATGCAGTAGCATCGCATGTAAAGCCAACCATATTAGCGAAGGTGGAATATTTCAATCCTGGGAATAGCATAAAGGATAGAATTGCTCTTAAAATGATTGAAGACGCAGAGAGAGCCGGTCTTATTAAGCCAGGAGGTACAATCATTGAAGGAACTTCAGGTAATACAGGTATGGGTTTAGCACTTGTAGCCGCTGTTAAAGGATATCGTTGTATTTTCGTTATTCCGGATAAGCAATCTAAAGAAAAAATGGATATTCTACGGGCTGTAGGTGCAGAAGTCATAGTTACGCCCACTGATGTAGAACCTGATGACCCACGTTCTTACTACTCCGTAGCGAAACGCTTATCCAAAGAAATACCCAATTCCTATTATCCTAATCAATATGACAACTTATCCAATCGTCAAGCTCACTATGAAACCACTGGACCGGAAATATGGCAACAAACCGAAGGTAAAATTACGCATCTCGTTGCAGGTATGGGAACTTGTGGTACTATAACAGGCGTATCCCAATATTTAAAAGAAAAAAATCCTAATATTAAAGTGATAGGCGTAGATACGTATGGTTCTTTATTTAAAAAATATCATGAAACCGGGCAAATTGATATGGAAGAGGTTTATAGTTACCTTACAGAGGGAATCGGGGAAGACTTTGTTCCTCAGAACTATGAGCGTTCCTTGATTGACCATATCCTAAAAGTGACCGATAAAGACGCCGCTATTATGACCCGCAAACTTGCAAGGTTAGAAGGTTTATTTGTGGGATGGAGTTGTGGTTCCGCTATGCATGGTGCATTAGAGTATGCCAAAAATTTATCACCTAACGATGTTGTGGTCGTTATTCTTCCTGATCATGGTACGCGATACCTCGGTAAAATTTATAATGATGCATGGATGAGTGAACGTGGGTTCTTAGAAGCCAGCTCTATGGTTACCGCTAAAGATATCCTTCAAAAACGAAAAAATGCACCGCTAATTGCTGTAAAACCCACCGATACGCTTTCTGCGATTATCCAATTGATGCGTGAAAAAGATATTTCCCAAATTCCTATTATTGACAATGGAAATGTTGTCGGTTCTATCAATGAAACACGTATCTTAAATGCTTTGTTAGATAATCCCAGTCTAAAAGAAGCCCAAGTACAAACCATTATGGCTGACCCCTTCCCCTTCGTTCTTCCTTCCACCAAAATTACTCTGCTCTCTAAGATGATAACCAAAGAAAACCCCGCTGTCCTAGTCCAAAATGAAGACGGCTCTCATGAAATTATTACAAAATCGGATTTACTGGAAGTTTTAGCACAATAATCTTATGGAAACCCTACAAAAACTTTATAAGCACCTAGAAAAAATTTATCATTTCAATTCTGTTGTTTCCTTGCTTTCCTGGGACCAAGAAACCTATATGCCCGAAAGAGCCTTTGAACACCGTTCTCAACAAATGGGGCTTATGGCAAGCCTTATCCACCAACTCAAAACTACTGAACTCCAAGAAATCCTTAAAGATATTAACCTAAACGAATTGCAAAGAAGAGATTTCTTGATTGTGAAACGAGTAAAACAAGACCTTGATAAATGGTCTAAAATCCCTGAAAAATTAGCCGTTCAACTTACAGAAGTAACCTCGCAAGCCCAGTATTATTGGGATAAAGCTAAAAAGAATGACGATTTTGATACTTTTGCTCCGTATTTAGAAAAAATAGTATCTTTAAAAATTGAAGAAGCTCATTGCTTGGGATTTGAACAAAACCCTTATGATGCGCTTTTAGAAGATTATGAAAAAGGCTTAAAAGCTTCTGACTTTGAGAAAGTCATTAGACCTATCGTTGAGGAATTTTATCAAAAAAAATCTAATTCTGTTCTTACAACAAACCCGTTTAAGTGTACTATTCCTGCCTATGAGCAATTAAAATTTGCTAACCAATTTATCCAAGACTTAGGGTTTGATTTTCGTAGAGGACGTCAAGATATATCTTCGCATCCTTTTTCCAACGCAATCAGTATACATGATATCCGAATTACCACACGCATCATGGAGGAGGATTTGCAATATATGTTATACTCTACGATACATGAAACAGGGCATGCTCTTTATGAAATGGGCTTAAATACAGAATTATTAGGTACTCCTTACTCCGAAACATGCTCCTTAACAATTCACGAATCACAATCTCGTTTTTGGGAAAACAATATCGGGCGAAGCTTGCCTTTCTGTAAGTTTCTTGCCTCTAAATTACAAGAATATCTACCCCAATACTTCTCAGAAGTATCTCCCGAGGCGTTATTTTATACTTTAAATGAAGTAAAACCCAATTTCATTCGTACAGAATCCGATGAAGTTACCTATCATTTGCATATTGCTCTTCGTTTTGAATTAGAACGTGATTTAGTTAATCAGGTTATACAAGTAAAAGACTTACCAACTCTTTGGAAAGAAAAAATGCAAAGTTATTTAGGTATCATCCCCCCTAATGATAGCCTGGGAGTCTTGCAAGATGTGCATTGGTCTGCAGGTCTAATAGGATATTTCCCTACTTATTCATTAGGCAGTTTTTATGCCGCTCAAATCTATTCTCACCTAAAATCTTTATATCCCGATTTTGATTTTCATATCGAAAAAGGAAATTTTGATTTTATTCATCAATGGCTCAAAGAAAATATCTTTTCCAAAGGAAGAATGTTTTATTCCCATGAAATTTTACAACAAGCAACCGGTAATCCCTTGTTGCCTAACGCCTTTAAAGACTATATTACCTCTAAACTTGAGTTAGTGTAAAAATTTTTTTCTAGTTATAGGAACTCAAAGGTTATGATAAATGTTCTGTAAAATGATAATCGTAATATTGCAATATCATATTGAAGAATTAGGTAATGGGTATCACTAAAACAGAACATTTCAGTGAAAATCAAAATACTATCGCAAAACTATTAAAAGCACTAGGTCATCCTGCGCGTATTGCTATCATAGAATATTTACTTAAAGTAGAGACTTGTATTTGCGGTGATATAGTTAATGAACTACCACTCGCTCAACCTACCATCTCACAACATCTTAAAGAACTAAAAAACGCAGGGTTAATCAAAGGGACTATTGAAGGTAACACTATTTGTTACTGCATAGATGGGAATGCTATTCAATATCTTAAAAATTATTTGGAGGATATCTACAAGATACTTCAATCACAAAAGAAGAATTGTTGTTAATAAAAATAGAAATGAAACTATCTGAAGTTAAAGCAATTTTACCGAGATTAGAAAGCGTAACGTTTAAATTACCTAATGGAAATTTCGTTCCTGAACATTTTCATGTAACAGAAGTGGGCATAATCCAAAAAAAATTTATTGACTGCGGCGGTACTATCCGTAACGAGTATAAGATAAACTTTCAATTGTGGTATGCCCAAGACTTTGAACACCGCCTAAGTGCCTCTAAACTGCTCAAAATTATTGAACTTTCCGAAAAACAACTGGATATTCAAGATGGTGAAATAGAGGTGGAATATCAAGGAGAAACCATAGGAAAATATGATTTAAGTTTTGATGGAAAACATTTTGTATTAGTTAGTAAGCATACTAATTGTTTGGCATTAGGGTATTGTATACCAAACGTTAAACCAAAAATCAAATTATCGGATTTAAATAAAACGAAGCGTTGTAATCCTAACACAGGTTGTTGTTAATTAAAAATACAAAAAAATGGGAAAATTTGAAAAATATCTAACTTTATGGGTTTTAATATGCATTATAGCAGGTATATTGATAGGGAATGTAGCGGGAGAAAGTATCGCCACAATCAGTAAATGGGAGTTTTATTCTGTGAACATACCTGTTGCTATACTGGTTTGGTTGATGATATACCCAATGATGGTACAAATAGATTTTTCTTCATTGAGGAATGTATCAAAGAATTGGAGAGGTCTTGGCTTGACAGTTACAGTGAATTGGTTAATTAAACCTTTTACGATGGCATTCTTTGCATGGCTCTTTTTTAGCAAGCTATTTGCTGCATTTTTAAATCCAGAACTAAGTGAACAATATATTGCAGGGGCTATTTTGTTAGGTGCCGCTCCCTGTACGGCTATGGTCTTTGTTTGGTCTTATCTTACGAACGGTGATGCTAATTATACCTTGGTGCAAGTATCGGTTAATGATTTAATTATTTTGATAGCATTTATTCCTATTGTAAGATTTTTATTGGGGGTTACTAATATAGAAATTCCCTATGGTGTTTTAAGTACCTCGGTTGTTGTTTTTGTTGTAATTCCTTTGATAGCAGGTTTTTTATCTCATAAGCTACTCATAAAATATAAAGGAGAAACATGGTTCAAAACGCAATTTTTAACTGCTCTTAAACCATTATCTATTGTAGCCTTACTAACCACTTTAATTTTGATATTTGCTTTTCAAGGGAATAGAATCACCCAAAAGCCTATAGATATTTTGTTGATAGCAGTTCCTTTGACACTTCAAACGTATTTTATTTTTTTTATATCTTGGTTTATAGGGAAATATTTAAAATTACAACATGCAATTTGTGCACCAGCGGCTCTGATTGGAGCTAGTAATTTTTTTGAGTTAGCAGTAGCAGTGGCTATTGCTTTATTTGGTTTAAACTCTGGTGCCGCTCTTGCAACTGTTGTGGGCGTTCTGATTGAAGTTCCTGTCATGTTGTCCCTTGTAAATTTATCCAATAAATGGAAATACTAATGCACTCTGATTTGAAAAAGAAAATTCTAGTATTATGTACAGGTAACAGCTGTAGAAGTCAGATGGCAGAAGGTTATTTGCGTTATTTTGCCAAAGAAAAAGCAGAAATTTATAGTGCTGGGGTAGAAACGCACGGTGTAAATCCCAAAGCTATTCAAGTGATGAAAGAAGATGGTATTGATATCGCTCATCATACTTCTAATAATGTTTCTGAATATGAGCATATAGACTTTGATTTTGTGATAACCGTTTGTGATAATGCCAAGGAACGTTGTCCTTACTTTCCTACAAAAGCTAAAAAATTTCATCATAACTTTCCGGACCCTGCGAAAGTTGTAGGAACAGAAGATGAAATTCTACAAGCATTTAGAAAAACAAGAGACCTTATTAAACAATATTGCGAGCAGTTCGTTAAAGAAAATTTATAGTTAAAAAATTTAATTTTTTATAAGCTTTTTGTTGATTATATAATAAAAACCCACCCATAAAAGGGTGGATTCTGATAATCATGCAACTGAATAAAGTGCTTTTTATGAAAAATGATTTTTTAATAATCAGTATTATTAGGGTCAAAATTGGTCCAGCCGGTTGCCCAGTTTGTTGTACCGAAAGCACCAATGAAGTTCACATTCGTAAAGAAGTTATCACCATTTAAGTAACCCACAGAAGTAGAACCACCATTTAATAAAGGAGAACCTGATTGAGGTATGTAATTTTTTGTGGCATCTAATTTTAAATCGTTGAAGTTTTTGTAAAATTTGTTATTGAAGGAAGTAGTATTAAACCAAGAATGAATATCAAAAGTATAATTTGTAGTTTGTTTTAAGCTATCAGCACCTTTCCAAGAAGCAACAACGCAGTTACGTAAATGGGCTTCATCTGTGTTGTAGTACATAGCGGTACTATCTCCATCTATTAAAATTCCAATAGGGAAACCTGCAAAAACCGTGTTATAGATATTGATTTTAGAGCTTCTTCTTAAATGAGCACCACGTTTGATATCAGAGCTATAAGTAGAATTATCGTTAAAATGAGGGCCTATGACAGTAATATTAGAAAAAATAGCTTTTGTAAATGGCGAAGCAGTTGAACCAGAAGCATCGTTATCCACTTCAAAGCCATTTGAACCCGATACATCAGCGATGTT
>CALLNY010000032.1 GCA_938005475.1 uncultured Bacteroidia bacterium
CCTTCACAAATTAAAAGTGTGTCAGGATTAATCATATACGAACTGGATGGAGGCGTAACGATGTTCAAAGTGATAGTATCTGTATGCGTAATACAGCCTGCGCTACCCATTGCTTCAATAAATACTTGCATTCCATTAACAGGATTACTAATAATAAAATCAATGGCACTGCCTGTTCCTGCTATTACGTTTCCCGTAGCACTACCGTTTATATATAACTCATAATCAACTCCTGCCTCTGAACTATCCAAAGAGATAATAGCATCATCTAACGAACATACGGTTTCACCGAGAATATCAAATTTTATAGGCGTTGGATTAACGGTAACTTGAACAGGGACTTTTGATGAGAAACAACCAGGGTTATTTTGTGAAGCCGCATAAAATGTAATAATTCCTGATTGCGTAATTGGAGGAGTAATGAAAGTATTACCCGTACCAATAGGTGCCCCATTAATATTATCGTACCAACGAATAATATTACCAGGACTATTCGCTGTTAATATAGCGGTTTTTCCTTGACAAATAGGTGTAACAGGACCCACAACAGGGGGTGTAGGACTTACATAAATCGCAACTGTTTTGGTTGCACTACAACCTCCTGTATCTACGGTAACACTCGTTGCTCCGGAATTCAATAAAACTACCTGCACCATATTGGTATTAGATGGGCTAGAAGCAAAAGTGGCATTAGAATTATTAATAGTCCAAATTCCTGCATGAGATGAGGTAAAGGTCAATGTATCCCCAGCACAACCGCCTCCTGGACCCGTGATAGTAATCGTAGGGCAAGCTATCAACTCAATATCATCTATTGCCCAAATTTCGTTAGAACTATTGTTTTTTCCTCTAATCATTAAACCTACTGTAGCGGTACCATTCGGAACCATAATTTGAATTGTTGCATAGTTGTTAGTACTTGTACCTCCTTGCGGAGAAGCAAACGTTGCAGGAGAACCTGCCATCGTTGTACCCACCAAAGTAGCATCATAACCCCAACGCGAATTCGTTGCCCCTATAATAGTAGCATCTGCTTGCGGAGGCGTTACGCCATCAATAATCGCATAAATTTGAACCGAGTCTGTTGCCTCTGAACCATTTAAGTTATTTGTACTAATAGACGCTAACCGAACTACAATCCGCATGTTACTGTAACCCGTTACAACCTTAGAATCAAGTAACAAAGTATCTACAGAATTATTAACCTTCCAGAAATAGTTTCCCGAACGTATCGTCTGATTTGCAGGAGTGTACGTCGCGCCATTGTCATTACTAATCTTGGAAAAGCCATTTAATATAGTCCAACTATCTCCAGGCTCAAAGCCCTGAAAATAAATTGTTTGACCTAACAACGAGAACGATGTTATCCCGAAAATAAAAAGCAAGGTAAGTTTTTTGAATTTGTGCATAATTAATAATAAAATCTGATTGCAAAAATAAATACTTTTTCCTAACTCTCCAAAAATTTAATTAAAAAACTCTCACCCCCAAAAATCAAATATTCAGTATTTTGAAAAACAAAAAACGTATACTAATTTTGTAGGTTATAACTTTACAAAAAGAATTATCAAGCGATAAATCCCAAAAATGTATTTACGATTCGTTATATCATGGATATTTTTCATTTTTTTTATTACAGTTTTTTCACAACCTCCTGGTAATAAAAAACAAAACTTAGAGGAGGAAAAACGCAAATTAGAAGAAGAGGTTAGGCTTACTAATCAATTATTACAAGAGACCCGTAAAGTTCGTAAGCAGTCGAGTGCAGAGCTCCAAATCGTAAACTCTCAAATCCATTTACGAGAACAAATCGTTTCTACCCTTCATTTGCAAGTCAAAAATATAGACCACGAGATTGAAAAAACTGAGAAAATCATTCAATCTATGCAAAAAGATATTATTAAATTAAAACAAGAGTATTTAGAATTTGCCTACTCTACCTATAAAAACCACAATAGCATCAGTATTTTATTATGGTTATTCAGTTCTGAAAGTTTTAGTCAGGCTTACACACGATTACGTTACTTCAAAGATTTTTCAGAGATAAGAAAAAATCAGATTCAGTTGATTCTCCGGGCACAAGTTCGGTTAATGGAAAGAAAATTAGAATTAGAAAGCATAAAAAATAGAAAGAATTTAATTCTAATTGAAAAAAAGAGCGAATACGAAAAGCTTTTAGAAAATAAAAAAGAAAAACAAAAAATAGCAGAGGCTCTACGAAAGCAAGAGAGTTATTACAAAAAACAATTGAATATTCAAAAACAGAATATGCAAAAAATTCAATCTGCTATTGAGGAATTGATTTTAGAAGAAAAAAAAGTTAATGCAAATAAACCACAAGAAGAAAAAGAAGCAGATTTAACCGCCCCATTATCCAAATTATTCGAAAAAAATAAAGGGAAACTACCATGGCCTGTATCCATGAATAAAGGAGTTATTACAGGAAGATTTGGCTTAACGGAAGACGAAGTTTCTGGTGGAAAAATTATGAATTATGGCATCTATATTACTACCCCTCCAAATGAAAATGTAAGAGCGGTTTTCAGCGGAAAAGTCACTGCTATCCAAAACTTACCTCTGCTAGGAAAAGTCGTTATTATTCAACACGGTAATTATAGAACAGTATACGCAAACTTAAATGATGTCTTTGTGAAAATAGGAGATCCAATTGATGCTCTTGAAATTATTGGGAATCTTAAAATGAGCCACGAAAATGAACAATGCCAACTACACTTCCTAATCTACGAAGGCAAAAACCCTCTAAATCCTGAACTTTGGATTGTCAATAAAAGATAAGTGGTAACAAAAAAAATAGAATTTGTGTATAATTAAATTCACGGTAAAAGTTAATAAAACGAATATGCACTCGTTACACTATTGAATGAAAATAATGGTAACTTTGTTGTTACAGCATGAAAAGAAAAATAGCTATAGCCATCACAGGAGCAAGTGGTAGTATTTACGCAAAAAGATTATTGGAATATTTAGAACCTTTTAGGGATTTCGAGATAGGTTTGGTTCTATCAAAAAATGCTAAAGACGTATGGAAATTGGAGTTAGGAGAAGAATTTCAAGCCAAACCAACCATTCGGTTATATGATTTTAATGATTATTTTGCTCCTTTTGCATCAGGCTCCTCAAAATATGAAGCCTTAGTGATTATTCCTTGCTCTATGGGAACCATAGGAAGAATTGCCCATGGTATATCGGATGATTTAATCTCAAGAGCCGCAGATGTCATGTTAAAAGAAAAAAGAAAACTCATTTGTGTAATTCGCGATACCCCTTTAAATTTAATTCACCTAAAAAATTTGGTTCAAATTGCAGAAGCAGGTGGAACAATAATGCCTGCCGCTCCCGCTTTTTACTCAAAACCTCAAAATATTAACCAATTAGTTGATACCGTTGTTCACAGAATCCTTGACCACTTAAATATTAATATCCAAACTTTTAGATGGGGAGAAAATTAAATTTAAACAATTTTATTTTGTAATTGAAATATCACTAAATTTGAGCCGTTAAAAAAACTAAATCTCTCTACACATTTTATGAGAAATTTTTTTTTGAGGTACCTAATAAGTAGTTTTTTATTGGTGTTAATAAGTTCTTGTAGCAAAGTAAACCCAAACGCAACCATCACTTTGGAGTTAAGTGGTCCCTGTTCTGATTGCCCCCCTGAAGTCTCTATCAATTTAGTCAAAGGATTACATGGCATCGCTGACGCTACCTTTGATGAAAAAGAAAAAGAAATTACCATTCATTTTGACTCCACCCAAATCAAAAAAATAGATATCATCTTAGCACTCAATGAAAATGGTTTTGAAGTAGATTTATCTACCCTAATCTCCGCCAAAGTTTACCCAGACTGTTGTAATTTAAGTGAAGTAGATGACGAACTCTCCTTAGACGATGAAGAGTTAGATATCCAAGATATGGATCTAGAATTTGATAGTATGGATATAACCGCAGAAATTGAATCCCTTGAAGAAGAAGTAGATAAAATGATGGACGAAATCCAAATTGATGATTCCGATTTAAAAGACCTTAACCTCAATGATTAGTTTAATTATGATAAGAATTACTTTCACATTAGCTTTTTATTCATTTTTTCTTTCCGCACTTGCTCAAAACCCCTATTGTTTTATTGGAAAACAACACAATGCTTTACTAGAAAAACTTATTCACTGTAATCAACCCCACGATTATCAATGCTTTAATCCTATTATTATTTACCATTTCTCTGTTACTACTACCTACGGTGACCCTGAAATCTTAGATTATCTATCAAAAGCGAATCTACCAACCCATGAAAAACAAATTATTGAAGAATTTCTCCAACTTCCCGATGACCTACCCTTATCCGTGGTTGAACCTTTGATAGACTCATTAGAACGCAGTGCAATACAAAGAAAATTTTCTCCCATTTCATTAGGATTTTGGAGCATAGCCAAACATAGTTTACAATTCTGGAAAAACTATAAATGGGACAACGATAAAAAGCCACCTGTTATGGCTATAATTAAAGCGGACGCATTAGGACTAATTAAAGGAGTAGTAATTGGGGCTTTTTTCTGGGTAGTCTCTAATTTTGTATTTGAAATACCTGACTCAATCGGTATCATCGGCGGTAGTACCATTGCAATTAGCTTCACCGCATTAGATTCCTTCCGTTTTTCTAAGAAATACAAAAAAAGAGCCGAAAGCTAATTTTTTTATGAACTATTGCAATAATTCTCTTGTTCAAACGCATAAAAATTATGAAAGTTTACGAAGTTCATTTTCTTTTTGAAGATCCAAATATTCAACCCGTTACAGTGAAAGCTGTTGAAGGTGAAAGTATTTTGGAGGTAGCCCTCGAAAACAATATAGAACTCACCCATAACTGCGGTGGCGTTTGTGCTTGTACTACTTGCCATGTCTATATTGAAGAAGGTATGGAAAACCTCTCCGATATGTCTGAAAGAGAAGAAAATTATGTAGATAGAGCAATTAACCCACGCTTAGAATCACGATTAGCTTGCCAATCCCAAATCTATGGAAATGTTACCGTCAAAATTCCTGACCAATCTATCATTATTGGACACTAAAACCGTATGGATATAAAAGATTTTCAATTACCTATTCATTGGAAAGATATTGAAGACATAGCAATAGCGCTTTATGAACGCTTCGGCGATGATTTTAATGAATCAAAAATTTATAGAATTCGTTTTACTGACCTCTATAAATGGGTCATGGAAATACCTAATTTTGTGGGGAAACCTGAAGAATGTAACGAAGAAATTTTAGAACAAATCCAAGCCGCTTGGGTCTATGAATGGCGTGACAACCAAAAATAAATTATGAGTTTATCCGTAACGATTGACCAACAATCGGGGTTTTGTTTTGGTGTAGTTTATGCTATTCAAATGGCTGAAGACTACCTCCAAACTCATAAATCCCTTCATTGCCTCGGCGATATCGTACACAATGACCTAGAAGTCAATAGGCTTAAAGCCAAAGGACTTAAAATTATTACGCATGATGATTTAAAAAACCTTAAAAATACAACAGTGTTAATACGTGCGCACGGTGAGCCTCCTTCCACTTACCAAATAGCCCTCGAAAATAATATTCAACTTATTGATGCTTCCTGTCCCGTCGTATTAAAATTACAAAACCGCGTAAGAAACGCTTACGATTCTGAAACCCAAATCATCATCTTTGGTAAACCCGGCCATGCCGAAGTGAACGGTCTACTAGGTCAAACCCATAACCAAGCTATTGTCATTACAAGCCTCCAAGACTTAGATAAGGCTAATATTGATTACTCCAAACCTATTCAATTGTTCAGTCAAACCACAAAAAGTACTTCAAAATTCTATGAAATCAAGCAAGAAATTGAAAAACGTATTCAAAACTACTTCAAAGCTAACGATACCATTTGCCGCCAAGTCTCTAACCGTGAACCCCAATTGGATAAGTTCGCTAAAAATTTTGAAGTAATTATCTTTATTGCAGGAAAAAAAAGTTCTAATGGAAAAGTCTTATATGAAGTTTGTAAACAAGCTAATCCCCGTTCCTACTTCATCAGTAGTATTGAAGAACTACAGAAAGAATGGTTTGAAAATGTAAAAACAGTTGGTATCTGCGGCGCAACTTCTACCCCCATGTGGCAAATGCAACAAGCTAAACAATGGATAGAAAACCATTGCTCATCTCAACTAAACTCAATCTAAATCTTCCTCCAATTACTTTGCTTTGGCTTTTAGCCATTGTCCTCCATTTTGTAAGCTACCTGCTTGCCTTATGGAACAAACAATTCCTGCTTAACGACTCCATAATTTACTTAACTATGTCTCATAATTACAAATTTTATGGTACTATATCCCAATCTTTCTATGAACCTATTTTGCCTGATTTTCAGCGTAGCCCATTGTATCCTATCTTTTTGTCATGGTTTCCTGTTTACGTAGTTTTATTCTTACAACATGCTTTTATTTTGTTTTCAGGCTTTTGTATCCAAAAACTATCCCTTTATTTAAATCTCTCAAAAAGATGGCTTCATTATTTAGGCGTACTCTTTTGCCTGACCCCTTACTCCATCAATTTATCTTCCTTAATCATGAGTGAAAGCTTATTTACCTTATTTCTAACTTTAATAGGATTAAACTTAATTTTATTTTATCACCAACCTAAATGGCAATACCTTGTTCTAATCAGCGGTTTCGTTATCTTAGCAGCCTATACAAGAGCTTCCATTCTACCGTTCATCATTTGGTTAACTATATTTATAGCATGGGCTTCCCATTCTTTAATCAAATCCATGGTATTTGTGTTAATTATAGGTCTAGGGCTCCTTCCATGGATTTACAGAAATTACACTTATACAGAACAATGGTTCTTTACTTCCATGTCTGAAATTAGTATCTTATATGGAAGAATAGGTGGAACAAGTTTAGCTTTTTCTAAAAATTTTCATCATGATGCCCATTTAAAAGTAGAAGCTGACCACTATTTAAACAAATTTTACGCCCTTGAAAACCTAAAATCGTATTACAATGACTACCCCAACGAGGAAACTGAAAAAATCAAAGCCCCCTTAACCTGGGTCTATTTACAACAACACTTTCATCAACCTTTTCATGCATTTTTTTTTCATGTTAGAACAACTGTACAACAATTCGCCGGTTTAAGTTATAGAATGACCCTTTATTTGTACCAAAATTCTTTGATAGCTATTGGAGCGGCTATTTTTCAAGCATTTAGTATTGTAACAATCTATCTTATTTTTGTGTACCTCGGATTATCAGCGAATAATAAAAAGTTATGGTACTTTTGGTTAACAAGTATAGTACTTTGGTTATTGATTCATAATGCGGCGTGGGCTGATGGTAGATATCGTTATATCAATGATTTATGGGCTATTATCGGAATTATTTTATTAGAAAGTTGTAAAAGTCAGAATAAGTAGTAATTAAAAGATTTATATTTGCTACTCTATTAGCCAATGAAAAAAATTCTTATTCTGTGTATATTTTGCTTCAGCTCACTTTTTAGTCAAAAGTTTTATCACTTTAAAAACTCTTTTGACCCCAAAAACATCCAAATATATCGGGACACTTGGGGCGTTCCTCATATTTACGGAAAAACGGACGCAGAAGCGGCTTATGGTTTAGCTTGGGCTCACGCCGAAGATGATTTTGAAACCATTCAAAAAACTTACCTAATGGCTAAACATTTACTCGGCAGAGTTACAGGAAAAGAAGGTGCTAAAATTGATTATGTCCATCAGTTATTACGATTGGATGAGATGGTAGATAAAAATTTTGATAAAATTGTACCTCCAAGTTTTCTTAAAGTACTAGAAGGATACTGTCAAGGTTTAAATGCTTATGCTAAAAAATATCCCCATGAACTACTACTCAAAAAACTTTTTCCTATTACGCCTCCTGATGTTTTGAAGGGTTATGCTCTTTCTATTGCTTTGATGTCAGGGCTTGATAGAAATTTGAAAGCGGTTTTAAATGGTAAAATTTTATATCCCGAGCCGATAGGGGCTTCTAATACCTTTGCTTTCAGCCGTAAAAAAATCGTGGAAGGTTTGACAACCCTCATCATCAATGCACACCAACCTTTAGAAGGGCAAGTCGCTTTTTATGAAGCACATATGATTTCTGATGAAGGAATGAACATTCACGGTGGCACCTTCCCAGGCGCTGTCTCCATTTTACACGGCGTAACGAATAATTATGCATGGGCTCACACTTCCAATTTCTTTGATAAAATTGATGTTTACCAACTCACTATGAAAAACTCCAACTCTGATTTCTATCAATTTGATAATCAATGGCTTAAACTAGAAAAAAGAAAAGCCAAGCTCAAAGTCAAATTAGGATTTTTGACCGTTCCATTCTCAAAAAAAGTTTATTGGAGCCAATATGGTGCTACACTTAAAACGAAACATGGTGTCTTTTCTTTACGACTAGCCGCTAACCAAGAATTTAGAGCCGCAGAGCAATGGTATAGAATGGGAAGATGCCAAAACTTCCATCAGTTTTACGAAACTTTAAAAATGCAAGCTATCCCTGTGCAAAACGTTACTTATGCCGATAAAGATGATAATATCTTCTTCATTGCAAATGGGTTAATCCCAAGACGAATGGCTGAAGAAATCAACTGGTCTTGTGCCATTCAAGGCAATACCTGCAAAGTCTATTGGGAAGGTTTTATGGATATCACCAAACACCCACAAGTGCTAAACCCTAAATGTGGATACGTGTTCAATGTCAACCATACCCCTTTTGAATGCACTTGTAAAGAAGAAAACCCCAAACCTGAAGATTATCCTTGTAAAGTAGCTTGTTTTGAAATGGAAGACAACAACCGAAGCCTACGCTTCCGTGAACTTTACAAAGACCATGATACCCTTTCTATTGCCCGATTAAAAGCTATTAAATACGATTTGTTCTTCCCTGAACAAAGTAATTTTATGGACTTAGTACGTAGAATGCAAAATTTAAATGAAAAATACCCCCAATACCACGATATCTGTAATGTTTATAAGCAATGGAATCGTTCTATGGATACCACCAATGTACCAGCCAGTATCTTCTATTTAGCTTTCGTACCCATCTTCAAAGAATTTGAATATTCTACCGTTTTATTTCGTAAAAAATTTGAATTATCGGACAGCACTTTACTGAATGGATTAAAATTCGCCAAAGAATACCTGCTCAAACATTTTGGTACCTTAGAAGTTAAATTTGGTGATTTACTAAGACATCGTCGTGGAAATAAAGATTATGCCATCGGTGGTTACCCAGATGTAATGGCTTCTATGATGGGATTACCCGATAAAGATGGGCGTTTCAAAGCTATAAGAGGAGAAGACCTTATCATCTTTGCCTATTTCAACGAAAATGGTCTACAAAAATTAGAGTCTATCAAAGCCTATGGTAATTCCTCTAAAAAAGATTCCCCTCATTACAATGACCAAATGGAACTTTACCTTAAGAATGGTACCAAATCAATGACTCTCAATTTAAATGAAATTCAGTCAAATGCAGTAAAAGTCTATAATCCAAACTAGTTTACTTTCTAATAAGTCAATTAATATTACACCAAAAATTTTCTTTTAATGGATACGTAAAATGAAAAATCTCACGAGGAGTAGGATAGTAAAACTGCATTTGGTAAGCACATAATGCTATCGTAGGAACTTCTGTATTCAATGGTATTTTGGAACCATAAAAAATATCTCCTAGAATTGGATGCCCAATATGTGCCATTTGTGCCCTAATTTGATGATATTTTCCTGTCAATAACGTTATTTCTATTAAAGAAAATCTTTCTTTTTGTTCTAAAATACGGTATCGTAAACTACAATCTTGATAGCCTCGCTTAGGATTATCACTGATAACCGCCCTAAAATGCTGATTATCCTTGAAATGATAATGCTTTAAAACATTATCAGTAAATTCTAATTTCCCTTCCACTAATGCGAGATATTTTTTTTGAAAATGTTTCCAATGAATCTGAAGGAAATTTAATACTGTTTTTTTCTTAGTACATACCAAAAGCCCACTAACCGGTCTATCTAAACGATTCGCTAAAAATACTTTTCTTCTTAATCGACTCACAAGCCAACTCTCTAATGAAGAATTACCGTATTTATCAGTTTCAGTATTTAACCCATGTGGCTTAAAAACAACGATAAAATCCTGATTTTCATATATGATTTCTGGAACAAGCATCTTAAAACTTGTAATTAGTGACAATATTCCATTGTAACATATTCGTTCGATTAATGATGTAACGTTTATCTCCGTGTGTCTCTCCTAAATTATATTTATAAACCACTAAAAGAAATACTTCTAAGGATTTAAAAAATTTTTGTGGGTACCACCGTACTTCCAAATTATTTTGCCAATAGGAAGGCATTCCATATTTGTTAAAAGCATAATTTTTTACATCAGGCAATTGAACATAAGCAGTTTGGTAAGCTAATCGAAAAGTCTTGTTTGGTAAAAAGGAAGATTTTAGAGCTAAAGCCTGTACACCTGCAAAACCATCGGAGCGTTCACGAGGAAGAAAAGTAAAAAAAGGCTCTATTCCCCATTCACGAGGTAACAAATAACGCCCCAAACGAATTATTCTATTGTAATTCAAACTAATAGACCACCTTACCTGCTCTAACAGGATTCTTCCACCGAATGTCATACTTTTACCTTTTTTTTCAAAATATCTTTTTTCTTCTTCTATATTCCCCCCATTACCAACACCATCCTGCCTTATCAGCTGTCCACTTATGGTCCACTGAGTTTGTCGGGAAGTATCGTTTTTGAAATAATCCATTTGTACAAAAGCTGTGTTCATAAGGTTATCAACATACAAATCATGCAATTTAATTTGAATAAATTTTGTAAAATTTTTTTGAACTCCAAACAAACCTATTCCATTGGAATGTGTGTTTCCAGCATATTGAGAAGGTTTACCTTGGGATTGTACTCCTTGAGGATAAACTCCAATAGATTGCTCTACGGAGTACCATTTAGAAACACCTCTCGGAGCCATTCTATACAAATAACCCAATTCTATTTCCCATTTTCCTTTTTTTTGGGCATACAATCCTTCCGCTAACGTGGGAACCATTCTGCCATCTTGCGGATTGATAAACGTAGTTTTAAGAAGTTGTTTCCCTAAATTAACATTCCAATTTTTATATTTGTAATTCAATGCTAACTCCGATAAAAGCAGTATTGATTTATAATTTTGGGGATTAGTGACATCGTATAAACCTATCTCGTAACGAGAGGACTGGTAAGTTTGAGGATCTCGAGCGGTTAAATTATGTTGCCAAACGTTGCTTACACTTGCAAAACCTGCTGAAAAAGCAATATTTTTTAAATATAAGGTTTTATAGTTTACATGAAGAGCGCTTGCAAATGCCCCAAAATCTAATAGCCCTTTTTGGTTATCCGTAATCATAAAATGGTTCCTCCATAGACCTGTAGTTTTTCCATTTTGGAAATAGTACACCAAAGGCTTATAAGCAGAATCTTGAGCATTTAAAATTTGACCAAAAAATAGAATTACAAATAATCGTTTCATTAAAAATTTTTATTTTTTATTATTTTTAGCATAATAAGCTTGAATAGGTGGGAAAGGACCATATTTATGTTGATTTTCAGGAAAGGGGTCAGCAAAAGGACCAAAAGGATGATCAAAAGGTTTTTCATGGATTTTAGGCCAGTCTTTGGAATTATCTTTATGAGGTCTTGGATTAGAATTAACAAAAGCGGCAACGTCCCATGCTTCCTCATCAGATAACAAAATATTTTCGTGATTGGCTCCTAATGGCATATTATATTTAACAAATTTAGCAAAGTTAGAAATCCTATATAATCCAGCCGCATCATTGTAACTATTTTTGCCCCATAATGGAGGATAAATAAATTCCGTTTTATCTGCGTTCCATACTCCTTCTCCATTTGGTTGATGGCAAGATTGGCATTTTTGTTCGTAAACTAACTTCCCTTTCTTCGGACTTGCTAAACGATCTAAAAACTTAATTTGATTGTCTTTCATACTTAATCCCTTATAATTCTTTTCATTATCTTTACTGACATTAGAACCTATAAATAAGATATAAGCTTTAATAGCCTGCATTTCCCTTGAATTAGAATTTAAGGGTTTTCCATTCAAGCTTCTCTCAAAACAATCGTTTATTCGTTTTTCTATATTTTCAATTGTGCCACTTCGAGCGCGATATTTGGGATAAGTACTAGCTACTAAACCATAATTGTTCCCAAATGCTTTCGTTCCCGCCTCCAAATGACAATTCTGACAATTCATTCCATTGGTACTCGTACCTATAATACCTTTAACCCCAAAATATTTTGCAGTATGAACAATTAATTCTTTCCCATACTCTACTAACGTCCTTCTACCCTGATTTATATGCTTAATATCTGGACTCTGCCATAAACTACTCGTTTGTTTTGTAATTTTTAATTCCGTTTGAATAGTAGGAGGTTTTATGCTCTGAAAAACTATGAAAATTCCAAAAATAAATAATCCCGTCGCAAAAAAAATTATTCCAAGACTACTCCAAAAAAGTGCTTTAATAATCTGTTTATTCTCCATATCCCTCTTTTAAAAACAAAAATAACAACACAATAAACTGGATTTCGTTACCTAAGTTACAAATTTAAATTTATCTTTGTATCATGAGAACTGTTTTTTTCCCATTTGGTGTCAGTAATTTTGAGCAACTGATTACACAAAACTTTATTTATGTAGATAAAACACAATTTATTGAAAAGTTAGAAAAAGAGAAATTTGTCTCCTTCCTACGCCCTCGCCGCTTTGGGAAAAGCCTTTGGCTTTCCGTTTTAGAATACTACTACGATATCAATCAAAAACATAAATTTGACAAACTTTTTGGTAAATACTACATCGGTCAAAATCCTACTCCTCTACGAAATGCTTTCCGTATCCTTAAATTTGATTTCAGCGGCATTGATGCC
>CALLNY010000033.1 GCA_938005475.1 uncultured Bacteroidia bacterium
ACAAAGAGAATATATGAACAGCTTAAAGAGATACAATGATTTCAATAATATTTTAACTACATATCAACATGAAATAAGTCATGTTCAAGAGTTATTAGAGGAAGAAAGGAAGCGAGCAGAGGAAGAAAGGAAGCGAGCAGAAATTCTAAATTTTTCGCTAAAAAAAATGATAGAGATGATGCGCTTAAAAGGTATTAAAGAGGAAGAAATAGAAAAAAACTTAGGAATAAAAATCAGCGATTTAGAATAATTTCAAATTTATTTAAATCCCTTAATCTTATGGATTTAGATAAACAAAACAAAATCAAAGAAATACAAAAAAAAATTGCTGAAAAATTAAAAACTCCTGAATATGAGGCGATTGAAGAAAAATTAAAAAAAATTCGCTCTAATCTACCAGAAAGTCCAGGAGTTTATCGTTTCTATGACCACCAAAAAAATTTACTTTACGTTGGTAAATCTATCAATTTAAAACACCGCGTAAATTCTTACTTTCAAAACTCTACTAATCATTCCCGTAGAATTTTAGAAATGGTCAATAAAATACGAGATATCGAATACACGGTTGTAAATTCTGATATAGAAGCTTTGATGTTAGAATGCAATCTTATCAAGGAATATCAGCCAAAATATAACATTTTAATGCGGGATGGCAAAAGTTATCCTTACATTTGCATCAAAAATGAGTCATATCCTCGTGTCTTTACTACTCGCAACAAAATTGCTGATGGTTCTGAATATTACGGACCTTTTGCCATCTCAGGAACCATGAACTTTTTTATGAACTTTATTCAAAAAAATTTTAAATTAAGAAATTGTAATTACGCACTCACAAAAGAAAATATACAAAAACATAAGTTTAAACCTTGTTTAGAGTTTCAGATTGGTAACTGTTTAGCTCCTTGCATCGGCTACCAAGAAGAAGACGATTATAACGAACAAATCCAACAAATTAGACATCTTCTTAAAGGAAACTTTGAACCTTTATTAGATTATTGGAACCATGTACTTCAAAAATATGTGACAGGTTTAGATTTTGAAAAAGCCCATTTAGTTAAACAAAAAATTGAAAAAATTAAGGCTTTTCAACAAAAAAATACCATCGTTACAAGTAGTACTGCAAACCTAGAAGTCATTGCAATACAAACATTTGAGGATATTGCAGTAATCGTACATTTTAAAGTTACTAATGGCTCTATCGTATCAACAAGAGTTTTTGATACTAAAATCCATGAAGAATCATATGAAGATTTGCTGTATGCATCCATAGAAAAACTCATCCATGATGAGGGCTTTATTTACAATGAAATAGTTACGAACGTAGCCGTAGAAATCAAAGCAGATTTCTTTGATAATTATAAATTTACTACCCCTAAACAAGGTGATAAAGCCAAAGTGCTAAATTTAGCCTTAAAAAATGCGGAAACATTATTGAACGAGAAAATTTTATTGTATAAAGAAAAGAAAAAAAATCCGCAGGAAGATGTTTTAAAACAATTACAAAAAGACTTAAATTTAGAGAAGTTACCCGTTCATATTGAATGTTTTGATAATTCCAATATTCAAGGTTATGCTCCTGTTTCTTCTGTGGTTGTTTTTAAGAATGGAAGACCTTCCAAAAAAGACTACCGATGTTTTCACGTAAAAACCGTAGAGGGACCTGATGATTTTGCTACAATGTATGAAGCAGTATATCGCCGTTACAAACGTTTGTTAGAAGAAGAAAAAGATTTACCACAGCTTATCATTATAGATGGTGGAAAAGGTCAATTATCAAAAGCTGTAGAAGCACTAGCCGCTCTAAATCTAGATAAAAAAATACCTATTATTAGTATAGCAAAACGCCTTGAAGAAATTTATTTCCCCTATGACTCTGCTCCTCTGCATATAGATAAAAAAAGCCCCTCTTTAAAATTGATACAACAATTACGTAATGAAGCCCATGATAATGGAGTTAAATTTCACCGTAAAACACGTAATAAAAAAACTATCCATACTGAACTCACCCAAATTCAAGGTATTGGAGAGAATACAGCACTTAAACTTTTGCAATCGTTCAAGTCTATAAAGAATATTAAGAATGCTTCCATGGAACAATTAAGCGATGTAATTGGTAAATCAAAAGCGGCATTACTTTACGAATACTTTCATGGAATTCAGGATAAATCCTGAAAATACAAGTACTCTATTTAGATTGTTCTCTTCCGATTTTACTGTGCTTAATACTGTAACCAAAGTAAATTATAACACCCAGCGTCATCCAAGCGATGAGTCGTAACCAAGTATCAAAAGGTAGAGAAATCATCATCGCTAAACAGCATAAAATTCCTAAAATAGGGACAAATGGTACAAGAGGTGTTTTGAAGGCTCTGGGAGCATTCGGTTGTGTTTTTCTCATTATAATGACACCTACACAAACCAAAATGAAAGCAAATAAAGTGCCTATACTTGTCATTTCTCCTACTATATGCCCTGGAACAAAAGCCGCAAATAACCCAACAAATAAACAAAAAAGTAAATTAGATTTCCATGGAGTTTGCCAAGTTGGATGGACTTCAGAGAAAATAGGAGGTAACAAACCATCTTTGGACATAGAGAAAAATACACGGCTCTGCCCCATTAACATAACAAGAATTACAGACATGTAACCTGCTAAAATAGCAAAAATAATTCCCCTTGAAAGCCATTGATAAGGAGTCTTTTGAATAGCGGTAGCAACAGGTGCAATTCCATCTATTCCCTTAAACTCGGTATAATGTGCTAAACCTGTCATAACATGAGCAAAAAGAATATACAAAAGTGTACAAATAGCTAAGGAACCTAAAATACCAATGGGCATATCTCTTTTAGGATTTTTAGCTTCCTGAGCCGCAGTAGAAACAGCATCAAAACCTATATAAGCAAAGAATATCACGCCCGCCGCTCTCACAATTCCACTCCAACCATACTCCCCAAATGTTCCTGTATTTTCAGGTATATAAGGAGTATAATTTGATGGATTAATGTAACTCCAACCTAATGTAATAAACAATAAAACAATTCCAACTTTCACTATCACCACAATTGCATTCACTAATGCCGATTCTTGAGTACCTCGCATCAATAATAATGACATTAAAATCACTACGAATGCGGCAGGTAAATTGATAATGCCGTAAATGAGTGTACCATCTTCTAATGTATAAGTTTGAAAGGGAGATAAAGCATATTGAACAGGAAAATTGATTCCTAAATCTTTAAATAACTTTATTAAATAAGCGGACCAACTAATCGAGACGGTTGCGGCGCCCACTGCATATTCGAGCACTAAGTCCCAACCTATTATCCACGCGATGACTTCTCCCATCGTAGCAAAAGAGTAAGTATAAGCAGAACCAGCAATAGGTATCATGGAAGCAAATTCCGCATAACATAAACCCGCAAATGCACAAGCTATAGCCGCAATGACAAAGGATATCGTTACCGCCGGACCCGCATTATTTGCCGCAGCATACCCCGTAATAGAAAATAAGCCCGCCCCAATAATCGCTCCTATCCCCAACATCACTAAACTCGATGCACTTAAAGTCTTCTTTAAATTAATCTTCTCACCAACACCCTCTGCCTCCTCTAATAAAACAGTTAAACTCTTCTTCGCAAAATAGTTGTATTTACTCATCTCTAAAATGATTAAAAGTTTCGCAAGTTATAAAAATTTTTTAATTCCAAATTATTTAATATGCATAGATTTTTTGGTACATAATTTGTTATATCCGATTACAACTTTACAATTATTACTTAACTTTGCAACCAATAATCTTATTAACATATGAAAAAAATAGTCCTTTTAGTAGCGTTTTATTTTGCTTCAATTTTATGGGGTTACAGTTTAAATCCAACAAGGGAGTATAAAGAATACCCTGATAAGTACAACATCAAGTATGAAGAAAAGAAAGTAAAAACAAAAGATGGATTTAATTTAAATGCATGGGTTTTACCTGCAACGGTTAAAACCTCTAAAACGGTGCTTTTCGCACATAACGGTGAAGGAAATATGGCTGATTACATCCAACGTTTGAGTTACTTCCTTTCACTTGGAGTAAATGTGATTGCTTTTGATTATAGAGGTTTTGGTAAATCCGATGACTTCAAAATCGATAATAATATGTATATTTATCCTGAGTTTATCGATGATATGAACGCCATGATTGATTTTTGTAGAAACACATACGTTGGTTCATTATACGTATATGGTTTTGGTGTTGGGGCAGGTTTAGCTATTGGTGTTGCATGGCATAGACCCGAAGTTACCAAAATTATCGCTGATACTCCTTTTATGACTCTTGAAGGTTTAGAAAAAAAATTCGCCGCTCTTGGTAATGGCATGATTGTTCCCTTAGCAGGTTATGAAAAAAAATATGAACCCTTCTATACCATTGATAATCCCAAAGGTAAAATTTTAACGCAATTACTCATCATCATTGCTGACAAAGATTGGTTAATGACCGTTGATGAAATGAATAAGTTTAAAAAGAAAAATACGAAAACAACCACGGAAATTTTCGTTATTAAAGGTTCTGACGGCAAAGATAATTTTACCCCTGATAAAACAAGATATTTCTCCAAAATAACACCATTTATCAAAGAATAATTTTTAATTAGTTTGATTATACCGCCTTTTCAAAAGGCGGTTTTTTTCTAAATAATTTGCTTACAAATTTACCTTTTTGTATTATTGTAGCTAAAATCTTAATATTATGGCAAGAAAACTCAAATATATTCTTATCTTTTTAATTCCTTATTGTGCATATAAATCTTTTTATTCCTATGAGATTAAAAGTTTCTGGTTAGTTTTATTCGCATTTGTTGTAATTCCTTTGCTTGAATTATTCTTGAAACCTGATGAAAAAAATCTTTCCAAAATAGAAGAGGAAATTGCAAAAGAAGATATTTATTACGATATTTTGGTTTACCTGATTGTCCCTATTCATTACTCTCTTTTGTTATTATATTTATTTAGACTTCAAACGGATGGGTTATCGTTGTTTACGATTACAGGATATATTTTCTGTATGGGTACCCTTAATGGGATTTTTGGCATTAATGTAGCACATGAACTCGGGCATCGTGTTAAGCCTTTTGAAAGATTCTTAGCTAAAATGCTTCTACTTTCTACTCTTTATATGCACTTTTACATTGAACATAATCGTGGGCACCATAAAAATGTCTCTACACCTCATGACCCTGCTTCGTCCCGAAAAAATGAAAGTGTTTATGCATTCTGGTTTCGTTCTATTCTTTTTTCTTACCTTTCCGCTTGGAAAATTGAAATTCAACGTCTAAAAAATAAAAACTTACCCTTTTGGTCCTTTGAAAATGAAATGTTACGCTTTCAAATCTTACAAATCACCTTCGTATTGGCTATCTATTTTCTTACTAATGGATTCGTAACGCTCTGTTTTATTGCAAGTTCTATTATAGGTTGGCTACTCTTAGAAACCGTCAATTATATCGAACATTACGGACTAACACGAAAAGAAATCAAACCAAATATCTACGAACGTGTCATGCCTCATCACTCTTGGAACTCTAATCATATACTCGGAAGAATTTTCTTGTTTGAGCTTTCTCGTCATTCAGACCACCACTACAAAGCAAGCCGTAAATACCAAATTTTACAACACCATGATAATGCCCCTCAAATGCCAACAGGTTATCCAGGTATGATGATTTTATCGCTTATTCCCCCTTTATGGTTCTACGTCATGAACAAGCAAATTGAAAATTATTTACAACAACATCCCAATTTAGCTCCTTACTAAATACCTTCTAAATGACTTATATCATTAAATTTTTCCACAATAAAATGATAGTCATCTACATATTTTAGTATGGTTAACGAAGTATTATAATGAGTAAACAAATCTTGATATTTTAAAGAATAACCGAGTAACTCTGCGAGCAAAATTTTCAGGATTCTACCGTGGGTACAGATTAGTACGTTAGATTGATGCTTTTTTTTAATAACTTCTATAAATTTATGAACTCTGTTGAGAATTTCATCGGGGGAATCGCCTTGTGGTATTTTTGCCTCTAAATTTCCATTTGCCCACTGACGATTAACCTCCCAATACATTTGTTCTACCTCTCCTTCAAAGGGTTTACCTTCTATAATCCCCCAACTTAACTCGTTTAATGCAGGATCTCTTTGAATACAATAAAGTAACTCAAAATGTTTAATAGTTTGATAACTTCTTTGTAAAGTACTACAATATACTGCCTCAAAAGGAGTATTCTTGTAGTGGTCAAAGAATTTTTGGGCTTGTAATAAACCTAATTCGTTTAAGGACGCATCAACGCCACTACCTTGAACAATTCTTTGTTTATTGAAATCCGTTTCACCATGCCTTAATAAGAATAATTTTAACATCACAACCGAATAATAAAAATTTATTCCCAAAAACCGCTACCCAATGGTAATCAATTAGTAGAAAATATCCTTTCAATACTTAATGATTTTCCTTACAACCATTTGATTATCAAAATATACTTTTAAAAAATAAGTTCCTGATGGTAAATTTTGAGTAGGAATTAAATTCACTTGATTTTGTTGTACATTATTTGAATGATAAATTAACTTTTCTGTTAGGTCATACAGTTCCATGGTGATGGGGGCTGAAGTTTGATTTTGTATGAGCACGTAAAAATCATCATTGGAAGGATTTGGATAAATTGTAATCCATTTATTATTTCCGATAGGTTCATGCAGTGCAGTAGCAGGTCCTTGTTCTATTCGGAAGTTCACATTAGAAATATCAAAGAAAATATTATCAGCGGCTTCTATTCGTACTCTACAAGTAGTTATAGGTAAGCCTGTGATGTTTGTAGGGATTAACACAGGTTCTATACCATCATTGGGGGTATTAGAAGCTAGAATAAAAGGGTAGGTATATCCCCCATCAACCGAAAGTTTAATATTTACATTTTGGCAATTTACTGGAGCGGCATTAGTATTAGCTACATTCCATTTCACGGTATCTATTGTACCTGTATTCCAGGTTACATTTGTATTAGGATAGGTAACTACGAAAGGACCTGCTGATGCAGTGGCGTTAATTTTTACAGTTAAATAATCAGAGCCTCCACCGAAGGTACGGTTATCTCTTACCGTAACTGCAAAGTTTAACTCACGTGTATAGGTAGGTAATTTTTCTCCTTTGGGGGTGGTATTTTGTAGAAGTTCTAACAATCTAGGAAATACGCGAGTAGGGCTGTTAGTTGGTAGCCAAGAACGGAACAACGGAGCGGTTCCTGACGGGCTACTCAAACTAGAAATAGGACCATTATCAATTTGTTCCCAGCAATAGGTGAGAGAATCACCATCAATATCAGAAGCGGTAGCAGTTAATTCAAAAGGAGTTGAAATAGGAATATAGTAACCATCGGTAGCGTTATCAATTTCGGGAGGATTATTTCCGGTACTAATTTTTTGTGCGCAGTTCCAACCCGTCTGGCCTGAAATCTGAAGGGTATTTCCTGTAATTTCGTAGAAAGAACCGTTGTGGTAAATATCAATACTATGCTGGGCAATATTTGTGGAAAAATCACAAATTCCTGCGTAAGCCATGATAGTCACTCCTCCACCAGGTTCATAAGCAGGAGGATTAGTACTACCGTTGCCTGCACAATTATTAAAGGTGTGTTTAGCACCAAGTTGATGCCCCATTTCATGAATTACGTAGTCTATATCAAAAGGATCACCTACGGGGTTAGCAATACCGGTTGATCCTCTTCCTTTGTTGGAGGTACAAATCACTTTTAAGCCTGCCAAACCTGCTCCCGCAGTAGCAAAAACATGTCCAATATCATAGTTAGAAGAGCCTATCCTATTGTTACAGGTAGTATTACATGCATCTATCATTTGGGAAGCACTAGAATTATTAAAAGGATCACTACTCGTTGAACCTGTGAAGATTAAAGTATCATTATTAGGTACTAACTCAAAACGAATAGCTAAATCTTTGTTTAGAACTTGATTAATGCGGTTCACAGTAGTATTTACAGCAGACAAAGCTCCCGCTTTCGTTCCTCCATGAAAATTAGTATACTCTACCGTTGTGCAGACGGCAAGCCTATACTTTCTTTGGGTAGGACCCACAGCCCGAGCTGAATGCTTTTTTTCTTGTTTATTATCATCTTCTTGAAAAATTTCTGTATTCTCATTCACTAAACATTGAAAAATTTTATCGGTAATAAAATCATGCTTCCAATAGACAATGTAATATTTTTGTGTTTGATTTCCATAAGGGTCAATAAACAATGTACCATCAAGATTTTGTATCATGGCATGAAAGCCTTGATAGGTATGGTCAATCCTTCCCGTAGCATAAGTATCATCTATACCTTTGACAGCAAAAGATTTGATTTCTGGATATTTTTGGGCTAAATCGGGATGCATTACAGGAGATTCTGATACGCTAAATTTCCTTAGAGAACCATCGGGAAAAGGAATTTCCATTATTAAATTACTTTTTTCCGCAATCACTTGGTTTTCATGGGGAGCCTGCTTTAAATGATTTTTTAGTTTAATAAAATCCAGTTCGTAAGTCAAATAATGGGTGGACTGAATATAACGAGTTCCGAAATTATGAATTTCTTTTTCGTTAACAAGTTTCCATAAATTTTGAGCATATTGCAAGTAGGGTAGCGAAATAAAACATAAAATAATGACTCTCTTCATTTTTAAACTTTTTACAAAAGTAAGAAATAGAAAAATAAAAAGCAAATGACCTGATATTTTTATAAAGAATTTATATTATCTGGAGAAAAATCCAATAATCATAAAACAAGCAATTACTTCTATTAAACTAGCCACCGCAATGATTAGTTCAGGCCATATTTTTTTAGATTTCCAATAAAAAACAAAAGAAATTAGACCTGCCATAGCTCCAATCAATAAAACAATCCACGTGGCAGAGTGATTAAATTCATGAATAGCAATAGAACGTCCAAGGTTAATAATCATTGTATGGATGATTCCTAGAATAGTTAATAATCCACCTACGATACCTGCTCCGCTACTGATACGAATCAATAATTTATTCCACCAAGATAATAATTCCTGTGGTTTATTTAGTTCTTTTGAATTTAAATAGCCCCATAAAATCAACAAGGCACCATATAAAGGTACATAATATAAAACGTATATCATACCTAAAATAATTGAAAGTGCAAATTAGTATTTTTTTGAATACTAGTACTCAATTACTAATTTTGCAAGGTTATGGAAGTGTATTTAAAAAATACTTTTTATTTTGATTATAAAGAACTTAATGTTCAAAAGTATATAACAAAAATAAAAAAATCTTCGGATAGCCAAATTGATAAAGCTAAAAAGCTATATTTAATGATAAGAGATGGTTTTCAATACAACCCATACAAGATTGTCCTGCATCCCGAAGCTTTAAGGTTAAGTTATTTAATTACAAAGGATTACGGTTATTGCGTAGAAAAATCCATTATTTTAGCGGGACTTGCGAGGGCAATTGGAATACCTTCTCGACTAGGCTTTGCTAATGTAAGAAATCATTTAGGTACAGAAAAAATTGAGAGAATTTTAGGGACCAATATTTTAGTTTTTCATGGCTATTGTGAACTTTATTTAAATGGCAAATGGGTAAAAGCGACCCCCGCTTTTAATAAGGATCTATGTAAGAAATTTGGAGTAAATCCATTAGAATTTAACGGTTTAGAAGATTCTATTTTTCAAGCCTATAATGCTGAGGGCAGTTTATTCATGGAATATTTACAGGACTATGGTACTTTTGATGATATGCCTTTTGAACTATTCAAGCAAGAATTTTATCTTTATTATGGTCATTTAATAAATCGACAAATTGAAGACATGTACATTACGGAAACTTTTCCAGTAAATTTATAATTTTTTATTGTTGATTTTCAATTGAATACTATTTTTTATAAGTAGAAAAAAGAAAAAAATTTGGTGGTTTCAGAGTACTACTATAAATTTGCGTTACTTTTAATTTAATGTAAGCGGAAGTAGCTCAGTTGGTAGAGCATCACCTTGCCAAGGTGAGGGTCGCGGGTTCGAGTCTCGTCTTCCGCTCTTTTTAGTTGGTAAAGCCGAAGTGGTGGAATGGTAGACACGCAAGACTTAAAATCTTGTGGCCCGTAAAAGGCTGTGCGGGTTCGAGTCCCGCCTTCGGTATTTCGTTATATGCTAACCTTTGGTCTTATTGGTAAATTATTAAAACATTCATTTTCAAAATCTTATTTCACACAAAAGTTTCAATCTCTAAACCTTTCTTATTCCTACGAACTCTTTGAACTTGAAAATCTTAATGAAATCTCCGATTTGCTTAAAAAACCTGATTTAAAAGGTTTAAATGTTACTATTCCATATAAAACAGCAATCTTAAATTACGTGGATGACCTAAGCCCAGAAGTAAAAACTATTGGTGCCGCAAATGTTTTAGTGAAACGCAATAATCAATGGATAGCTTATAATACAGATGTCATCGGTTTTGAAAAAAGTTTAAAAGAATTTATTTCCGATTTTTCCAACATGAAAGCGATTGTACTAGGAAACGGAGGTGCATCAAAAGCTGTTGTTTATGTTTTGCAAAAGCTATTAATTCCTTACATTGTAATAGCTCGAAAGCCCCAGAACAACAATGAACTTCAATGGTCTTATTTTCCTTATTATGCAAAAGAATTTCTTTTATGGATAAATACTACTCCCGTGGGGATGTATCCGCATACTGAACAAATATTAGCTATTGATTTTAGCCTCGCTACTGCCCAACATTTCCTTTACGATTTAATATATAACCCTGAAATTACAAGTTTTTTGCAAAATGGTTCATGCTATGGCGCAAAAACTTTAAATGGTTTAAACATGTTATACTATCAGGCGGATGCCGCATGGGATATATGGCAGTCCCACTGACAACTTTATTTGTAATTAAGCATTATATTAACTTATCTCCCTATATTTGTGTGAATTTTAATAAATATGAGCCTAAAAACATGGATTGCAACAAAATGGGCAAAATATAGATACCATCAAATTCAAAAAATCGTAAATAATCCTATTGAAAACCAAAATAAGCTATTCTTTAAACTCATCAAAGCCGCCCAAAAAACAGAGTTCGGGAAATTACATACTTTCCATAAAATACGAACTATCCAGGATTTTCAAAGGCTTGTTCCAGTCACAGATTATGAGGGTTTAAAAAATTACATTGATTTGATTTACAAAGAAGGTAAAAGTAATGTTTTATGGCGAGGATTACCCGCTTATTTTGCAAAAACTTCTGGTACAACCTCCGGTACGAAATATATACCCTTAACACACGAAATGATGCGTTGCCAAGTAAAAGGAGCAAGAGATGCTTTACTTTGTTATATTTACCACTCTCAAAAGCCCAATTTTCTTGACGGCAAAATGATGTTTCTTTCGGGAAGTCCTGTTTTAGAAAAAAGCCCATCAGGAATTCTAACAGGTAGATTATCAGGAATTTCCAATCATTACGTACCTTCGTACCTAAGAACTAATCAAGTGCCAACCTATGCAACCAATTGCATAGAAGACTGGGAAACCAAAATACAGAAAATTTTTGAAGAAGTAAAAAATCAAGATTTAAGACTCATATCAGGCATTCCTCCATGGGTACAAATGTTTTTTGAATATGCAGAAAAACAAACAGGCAAAAAGCCCATAGAATTATGGAAAAATTTGCAGGTTTTTGTTCAAGGTGGAGTAGATTTTTCTCCTTATCAGCCCATATTTGAAAAAACACTTGGAAAACAAGTAGATATCGTAGAGGTGTTTCCCGCTTCAGAAGGTTTTATTGCTATTCAAGAAAATTATCAACGTAAAGACTTGCTTTTGATGTTAGATTATGGAATTTTTTTTGAATTTATTCCGTTAGAAGAATATGGAAAACCTGATGCACCCCGTCTTACATTGTCAGAAGTGGAAACAGGTGTTCATTACGCTTTGATCCTAACGACTAATGCTGGTTTATGGGCTTATGATATAGGAGATACTATTCAGTTCACAACACTAAAACCCTATCGCCTACAAGTCACAGGAAGAGTAAAACACTTTCTTTCTGCTTTTGGAGAGCATGTCATTCAGAGTGAAGTCAATAAAGCCATGCAGTACGCATGCGAAAAAACAAATGCCCTCGTAAATGAATTTACTGTTGCCCCTTTTGTTTCTACTGATTTTTCTTTTCATGAATGGTTCGTAGAATTCCAAAAAAAGCCCGATAATATGAACACCTTTCAAGATCTCATTGATGAACAACTACAAAGCCTAAATATTTATTATAAAGATTTACGAACAGGTAATATTCTACAAAAGCCCAAGATTTATTCTATCAAAGAGAATGCTTCCAGAGAATACATGAAATCTATTGGTAAGTTAGGAGGTCAAAATAAGTTTCCTCGCCTTATGAACCATCGTAAAGTAGTTAATTTTTTACTGAACTATCTTGAAAATGAAGCAAATTAAACTAACTCTTCAAGAAATTTACAGTGCATAATCCACCATCTTTCTGGAATATCCCCACCCACTGCTGTCATATAATCTTCTTCGCAACAGGGAACCAATTTACTGAGTTTAGGACTTAATCGCTTACCTTGCGTAGGAAAAGGCACTTCCATCCACCAACGCCCCGTATGTTCGCTTTTAAAAAAAGTAATATCCGGAACGATATTATCGTCTAAATCAGCAATAAAACAACGTAAATTACTTCTATCAGGAGCAGGCTCATCATAAATACGATTATAAAATCCTTCTATGAAGTGCCATAGAACCATAGCGGCAAGATGTGCAGTTTGTTCCTCCTTATCTTTCAATGGATTCAGTTCGTTGATACTAAATGAACTTACATGATATCCCATACCAATAAACCGAGCTATTTGGCATATTTCTTCTGTACTGAAACCTGCTGGGCAAGGTTGATTGACACCCGGCGCATCACTTTGCCTTACCGCACTTAAATCCAAAGAAACCATGTTCGCAGTCCGTAAGTAAGGCTCTGCTCTTTTTACATTCTGCCGAAATTCTGAAAGCCTTTGACTCTCAAATTGTAATCCTTTTAACACTCTTCTCTCCGCTTCACTTACATAATAAATTTGAGTGCCTATATTCGCATAATGTTTTAAATAATTGGGTTTATGCCTAAAAATTTGATTATGAAATGTTCGGTTCGATAACCCTAAATCAGCATCTAATAAATCTAATCTACTATCAATAGAAACATACTCAATAAACTGCTCCAAATTCTGATAAGCTAAAAACTGCCCATAAGCAGTATCATGTGTACCTCCTAATAAAATAACAGTTTTATTTTGTTTTAACAAATACTCCAAAACCTTTTGTATCGTATTATAAACATTTCCCGCCTCTAATTTAAGATTGCCTAAATCTACTATTTTTATACTTTCAACAGGCGCTGATAATGGATATAAATATTTGCGTATGGCATCCGGTGACAACTCCGAGCCACTCTGCTCCAAACCTAAATGATGTGGACACCCTATAATCACTATATCCGCCTGATAAATATCCGGAAAACTATCAACATAAGCCCAAGTTACACTTTTAAGTGATTGTGAATGTGCATAAATACTATGCTCATAAACAATCTTTATATCATTAAAAAAAATAGATAAATCCATATTGTTCTTTTCGCAAATTTAGTATGCTACTTGGAATAAAACTTATTTTTTTATTCACTCTAATTTTCAAGAAACCAAAATTTTTGTGAATAGAATAAAATAATCTTGGATTACACTCTTACAACTTAACAAGTTACTTTTTAAAAAATAAAATTTAATTTATTTTTGCGGTTATGATTTACATAGCTAATCCTCTTTATGATGCGGTTTTTAAGTTTTTATTAGAAGACCTTGAAGTCGCTAAGCGTTTTATTGGGATTATTATCAACAAAAAAATTATTGATATAGAACTTCTTCCACAAGAGAAAATTATTCAAAAAGAAGACATTCCTATTCGTGTCCAACGATTAGATTTTGTTGCTAAAATTAAACAAGACGACGGAACTAATACTAAAGTTTTAATTGAAATCCAAAAATCTAATAAAAGTTATCATGCTGATTTATTGAGATTTAGGGGTTATCTTGCTAAACAATATCAAATTGATGATTTACCGATTATCACCATTTACATTCTCGGTTTTTTGTTAGAAGATTTACCTCACGCTGTTACTCATGTTAATAGAGAATATATAGACGTTTACACAAATAAAAAAATTCAACTTCGTAATGAATTTATAGAAAAATTAACCCATGATTGTTATATCATTCAAGTTCCAAGGCTAAAATTAGTTTTAAAAAATAAATTATCAGAATTACTGGAAATATTTAATCAGGATTATCGGAAATCTAAGGATAAAATAGGCAGTAAAGTTTTGGAGATACCTTACTTACCTAAAGATAAAGATTTGATAAAAATATATCAACGATTAGAAAAAGCGAATGCAGATGAAGCTATGAGGGAAAAAATGGAAGATGAAGAGTATCTTGAAATGGTTTACGATGAATTGTATGGAGATATGGATAGACAAAACCAACACCTCAAACAAGAACTTGAACTAAAAGATAAACTACTTCAAGAAGAAAAAGCAAAACTAATTGAAACTGCAAAATTACTGAAATCTATGAATGTAGATTGGAACATTATTTCGAATAAAACAGGATTAAATCTCCAAGAAATTGAAGAATTGGAGTAATTTTTATGAAACTGAATAATTTCTGAATAAACATAAAATGAAACTTAAATCAATAGTAAACGAGATAATCTTTTTTCTTATTAAATTTAAAATCAAAATTTTAATAATTATTTGCATACCATTTAATATATTTTCGCAAAAGCCAGTTAATGATGATTGTGCAAATCCTATTCTATTAAAGATGAACGAATGGCTTAATTACCAAACCAATGCATTTGCTACTATCCATAAAAATGAATTACCTCCGCCAGTTCCCTACTCTTGTATAAACACTTTTGAAAACGACTTATGGTATCTTATTGAAAGTCTAACCTTAAAAAAACCCATACAAATTATTATTTATCCCTTTTTATGTAATACTCCTGCTGGGGTTCAAGTAATTTTATATGGTCATTATGATTGTAAGAACCTATCCGAAAATTTTATTGCCTGTGCAACCAAAGATATTGGAGATACAATCCGTTTCATAATACCTAACCCCTCCGATTATCCTAAACTTATGCTTTATGTAGATGGCTTTGATGGAACAATTTGTCAATTTAACGTTGGTCTTTTTGAATTATCAAATTATCTTCCCTTTGACTTTTGTAAATATTTAAGATTTGATTATGTTAAACGAAATCCTAATTGGAAACAACCATTAGAGTTTATTAATCAGAACAATCAAATAAAAATTCGTTGGGTACATGAAAATCCTGATATCCTGGGCTATGGTTTACAAATCAAGATGCAAAATGGTTACAAAACACTAAGCTGTTTTAATGCACATAATTATACGTTTGTAAATCAAAATTTCATGGAGTATTTATTTAATCCCGACCAATTGGATACTGAAAAAAAATGCTTCCGTTTATTAGTTTACTACCAGAACCAAATCTATACAACTTCTGATTATTGTATTGATCCCAAAGTAATTAAAGATTTTTGGGTTTCTCCCCCCAAACCTACTAGCAATCCCGTAGAATTTATTTATATTTACAAAGTAAATAAAGCTCAAAAAGCTCAAATTCGATTAAAAAATTCGGAAGGCAATATCTTTAAAACCAAAGAAATAAAACTTAAAAAAGGTAATTTTGAAGGAAATATCAGCTTACAAGGTTTACCTAAGGGAAATTATTTTTTTGAATTTTGTGTAGAAAAAGATTGTTTTGAATATCCATTATTAACACCTTAAAAATTTTAAAAAAATAATAATTGAAATAAAATAAAACTATATTTGCGAACCGTTTACTCAAAAATGGATTTTGAAAAAAAACCATATATAATTGATTTTCAGACTGTCGGAGAAATTGGTGAAGGATTTATTTCTATTGCTGAATTTGAAAAATCTATACCCTTTGAGGTAAAAAGAGTTTTCTGGACCTATCAGACCCCTGACTATATTGTTCGAGGAAGACACGCTCATTTTCAGACTGAAATGATACTTATTGCAGTTGCAGGTAGGATTGTTGTTAATACTGAATTATCTGATGGAAAATTAGAAACTTTTGTTTTAGAAAAACCTTCTTATGGTCTGTATATTCCGCCAAAGGTATGGCATACAATGCAGTACTATTTCAACGCAGTTCAATTAGTTTTTGCTTCTACTTTATACAATGAAAACGATTATATACGTGATTACTCTGAATTTCAAAAACTTATAAAAAATGGTGAAATATAATTTTTTTCCAGGACCATCTCAATTACACCCAAATTTTCCTATATGGGTTCAAAAAGCCATTGATGCTAACTTCTTATCTAGTTATCACAGAAAACAATTTTTCTCAGAAGTTTATCAATCTATTTATGAAAACTTTCATAATAAATTAAATTTACCTAAAAATTATGAATTATATTTTATTCCATCTGCATCCGAAGCATGGAATCTGACCGCCAAAAGTTTAATTTTTACTAAAGCCCAATTTTATTACAATGGGAATTTTGGAAAAAAATGGTTTGAATATGTCCAATCAGAACTAAATTTTTCTACAGCCATACCGTTTGGAGTTGATGAGTTGCCTGTTATAATAGAACGTTCAGAAGCTTTTATAGCAGTTGTTCATACCGAAACCTCCAATGGTACTCAACTACCAAATGATTTCCTGAAACAGTTAAGAGAAACCAACCCTAATTCCTGCATCGTTGTAGATGCTACCGCAAGCATGGGCGGAGTTGCTCTTCCCTGGAAGTATGCGGATGTTTGGTTTGCCTCAGTCCAAAAGTGTTTCGGACTTCCCCCTGGTATGGCTGTGATGGCTGTTAGTCCCAGTGCTATTCAAAGAGCTATCAAAAAAAATTGGAACTACTATAATAGTATCATGAACTTAACCAAAAATTTTAAAAAATGGCAAACTCCTAACACCCCTAACTTATTGAACATATGGTGCTTAGATCAGTATCTTAAAGAAATACCTACTATTGATATAATAGAAAAAGTTCTTATAAGTAGAAAAAAAATATTTCTAAATAATTTTAAACATTTAGTACCTGTTTCAAAAAATTATCTTGCTACAACGGTCTGGGCTTTCTTGCATAATACGCCTAATCAAATTCTGAATGAAGCATTAAATCAAAATATCGTTTTAGGTAGTGGTTATGGTGACTGGAAAAATAATACTTTTAGAATCGCTAACTTTCCTGCCATAACCCATGAGGCTTGGTTAAAACTGCATGCCTTATTTTTTAAATCCTTATGAAGATATTTTCTTTTTTTCAACAAATTCAAAATTCATTAACAACCCCTTTCAATCCTTGTATTCTATTGGGATTTACAAATTTACCTAAACCTAACCCTAATAAATTTTTACAAATCATACCTCAAATAGAACCTATTTTTTCTCCAGTAAATACTCATTTTGAGCAAGACTATACCTCTAAAACTTGGCTTGGTGAAATTAGTTTTGATAATCATACCGTAAAATTACTTGCTAATTCAGCAGGTTTACCTGAACATCTGATACCATCTTGCATTCATACTGCCCATTGGCAAATTCAATTCAAAGAACAAATTCTAGCCTCAAAAGCTACCATCACCTTAATTTATGATGGCAACGAAACTAACCCCGTTGAACGTTATATAGCATTATATAAAGTCGCGGCTTGTTTCTATGAAGAAAACTTACTGGGAATCATCAATGAACCCGCATGGACTTTCCATCCATCGCATTTACTAAATAAAATAGTTTTGAATAATCATGTTAATCTATGTAGAAATTCTCCCCCTTTTTTGTATTGGACTGGATTTATTAAAACTTCATTAGGTGTTCAATCTCCTTCTCAATCTGCTAAAAATAATTGTTTTTTTACCAAAGGACATCATGTTTTTGGTATCCCAGACCTTGCATACTTCTCCGAAAACGCAAATCCCTTGACAATCCAAAAATTATTTATAGCCATTATAGAATACGCTTGGTTTGAAAATAAACAATTACTTCCTGGCGATTATATCGCACTAAGCGAAAAAGAAATTTATGAACTTGTTGAGCCCGATGAAATCATCGAATTCTTACATAGCCCCACTAAAACTCTCATTTTAAAATCAAATTTAGAATAATCAAAACCACTTTAATAAATCCTCTAACTTTATTTCATGTAAAATTGGATTGCCAAAAGGGTCATAAAATTTATTTTCAGAGCGAAATAATTCTTCCACTAAATTTTGTATTTCTTTTTGAGTAAGTATTTGCTCTCTCGGTATTGCAATAGATTTAATAATGGTTTTTACTAATTCTTCGTGAAAATTTGAAGTATAGTTATCAATATATTTCAGACAGTTCAAGACATGAAAAATAAAATGATTTAAATTGGGAATCTTAAGTTCAATAGGCTTACCTTTCACAATTATTCCCTCGTCATCTACCTCAAAATCAAATCCTAATTGCTCAAAAACTTGAATATTATCTTGAAAAATTAACCTATCAGGATGTGAAAAGAAAATTCTTTCAGGATAAAGCATTTGTTGAGTATATAATCCTTGTTGTACCTTTGGTAAATATTTATCAAACAGAACCCTCAAATGGGCATTCTGCTGTGGAAAAATCCATAACTTTCCCTGATAATTGGTAACGATAAACTGATTATACACTTGAAAAGATAAACCATTTTGTTGTAAATTTTCGGTAGAAAAAAGTAAGGTATTTTCTGTTTGCTTAGCATGAATAGGTTGATATAATATATTTAAACTTTTTTGTATATCAAAATCATCTATCTTCTCTTGTTTTTTTTCTTTAAAGTGTTTAATGGTAATATCACTTTCAAGGAGCTTTTTTTGATGGTTTACAATATTTTGGAAAGCATCTAATTCAATATCCTGCCTATGAAATTTTGCTAATGCTTTCCTGACTACCGCATTTAAGATAGAATAAACGAAGTTTTCATTTTCAAATTTAATTTCTGTTTTAGTGGGGTGTATGTTGATATCAATTTCTGATGGATGGATTTGTATGAAAATCATGAAAAAAGGGTATTCACCCTTAGGGATAAGCGCTTCATAACATTTTAATATAGCATGATTTAAAAAGTTTGATTTAATAAACCTTTGATTTACAAATAAATATTGTTCACTTCTTGAGGTTGAGGCTGTTTCAGGAGAACCAATATATCCTTTTATACCTAAATTAGGCATATCTTGATCTATCAATAATAGATGATCTTCATTCCACTGCGAGTAAATATCTAAAATTCTGCTTTTTAAAGATTTAGGTTGTAAATTAATTTGTAGTTTATCATTTGAGAAGAACATAAAGCATTTATCAGGATAAGCTAATGCAACATGAATAAATTCGTTTAGTAGATGTTTATATTCTACCTGATTTGATTTTAGGAATTTACGTCTTGCTGGTACATTGAAGAATAGATTCTTAACTTGAATAAGGGTACCTTTCCCGAAAAAAGCAGGTTGATTAAGTAAAAATTTACCTCCTTCGATTTCCACGTGGGTACCGATTTCTTGGTTTTCTGGCTGGGTAAAAAGCGTTACTTTTGAAACCGAAGCTATACTAGCTAAGGCTTCACCCCGAAAACCCATCGTATGTATATTAAACAAATCTTCTATATTACTAATTTTGGAGGTGGCGTGTCTTTCAAAACAAAGTTTGGCGTCCATGGGGTCCATACCGCACCCATTATCTTTAACCTGAATTAAAGACTTTCCTGCATCTTTAATATGCACTTGAATTTCCGTTGCTCCTGCGTCAATAGAATTTTCTAGTAACTCTTTCAAAACCGAAGCTGGTCTTTGTACAACCTCTCCCGCCGCAATTTGATTGACTAATGCATCAGGTAATCTCTTGATAATTGACATACTCTAAAAACTAACCTTATAAAATGTAAATAATCGCCCTCTCGACTTATAGACAACTAAAATGGCTTCATTATTACTAATTTGTTCACAAGCAGAACGATAAAAATAATCTCGAGCAGAGAAATCATTGAAAAAAGGTTTAGGCTGGCTGTTTACTTTTCCTTCATTAACTACCTGATAGTAAATATTATGTCCTATTCCTCGTATAAAATATTTGTAAAAAATGACTACCTTCTCAGGAGTTATTACAGGAAAGTACGATAATTGTTGGGGAAACTCTGAGCTTTGTCGTTTCTCAACGATGGATGTCCATTCTATTTTACCACTATTATCAATCGATAAAACTGCCACATCGTTATAATTGTATACAATTCTATCACGATAGTACATACCCGGACCATAATAACCATAGTACATATTAGTAGAAGAATAAGAACTATAAAAACGCTCTGTAAAAAGAACAATGCCTCCGTCAGAGCGTAGTACCATTTTATCTAAATAAAAATCCATCAATTCTTTACCTTTATAAATCTGTTTTTGAGACATGTATCGCTCCAAAAAATCATTATCTAACTTATCGTACTGCTGATTTACTATTTGAAAATTTTCATTGTCTACACGAAAATATATTGTCCCAATTATAGAATTAGAACCTACATTAGAATAAAATCCACCGAGAAAAATATCTTCATTTTTATCCAATTTGAAAGTAATATCGGTAATATAACGCCCTTCAGCATTCAAGGGTAAATTATATATTTTCTGTTCTTCTACTAAATACTTGTAAATTACGTATTGATAAATATTTTTATTACGCTTCTCTTTGGTTAGTACGTAAATATTGCCTTGATTGGAAATCTCTACTTGAATAATTTCCAAATAATCAGTATTATAAATTATTTCAAATTTACCCTCTTGAAAAACATCGTCATCATCATTAAATGTAACATAACGAAAATCTATGAAGTTTCTTTGAATGGAAAAGGTGAAACCTAAAAATCTTTGGGTATTGAAGGATTTTTTAAACTTTAAATTGGAATATTTTGAAGAATTATCTAAGCGAAGAACCGTTAAATTATCTTTAATTTTTTTACCTTCAATATCATAGTGAAACATTTTCGTAATTCGTTCTTTACTAAAAGTTTCATTCACAAAAAGAAAAATATTTTCTCCGATGACGGATAAATTAACGATATCAGATGTAGGGGTTTGTTGATAAACTTCTTTGACCCATTCTCTTTTAAAGTTTTCGTCATATTTGTAAATACCAATATTTCTTTTAGAGGTTTTGGAAATCGGGGCAATGGTTACCAAACCTTTATCTATTTTGCAATAATCAAACCATAAAGGCTTGGGTTCTCTGGGGCTTAAGGCAAGTGTAGCCTCTATTTTTTGAGCACACAAAACGCTATAAAAAAATGTCAAAACACTGAATAGTGTTAATATTCTTATTTTCATCTTTAAAAACTAATAATTTCAAATTCCACTCTTCTATTTTTTTGTCTTGACTCTTCATCTACTTCTTCAACCAAAGGTTTTGACATTCCATAACCTTTAATTTCTAAACGATTGGGCGCAATTCCTTTTTTCATCAGGTAAACTTTAACTTCCATAGCTCTTAATTCGGATAGTTTTTGTTTAGTATCGGGTTGCCCTGTTCCGTCCGTATGACCATTGATTCTCACCTTCACGGTTTTATTGATTTGTAAAAACTGTACTAAACGGTCTAATTCTGGATAAGATTCAGGGCGTAATGTAGCTTTTCCAACATCGAATTCAATATTATGCAATTTTGTTACAGCACCCACTTTCAATTTTTCAAGTTCTACATCTAAGCGAATTTCTGAATACCGCTGGAACTCATCAATTTTGATGTAATGGGTTTTAAAAATATATCCAAGAGAAAAAAAACCTAAACTCATTCTATGCGTATCCGGTAGGATGACTTGATAAATACCAGTTTCAGGATTAGAAGTTGCGGCTTTAAATTTGGAGCCGTTACTTTCGTCCATTAAATAAACTTCTGCGGGCAAAAATTTTTTAGTATCTTTATCACGTATGTAACCAGTTATCGTAGTGGGAGTGAGAGAGATCGCCTGCGGGGGGTTGATAGGGTCACGAGTAGAAACTATCCATAAATCTACTCCGCCTTTGCGGTCTACCAAAGATAAATCAAAATCATTTGATTCTGTAAAACCTACGGCAACATAATCCCCGGAAGGAACTTCACGTATAGCATTGAAAGAGTCATTATTCCTTCCCCCAAAATTTTTTGCCCAAATAATTTTTTTTTTATTAAATTTCACAATAAAGGCATCATAAACGCCATTATGGTTAGGGACATCGCCATCAAGAGAGTTCGTCATTCCACAAACGAGAAAATTTCCGTCATAACCGACAGAAATCATATTTGCACCTTCATCTCCAGAGCCCCCGAAGTTGTTCGTCCATAAAATTTTGCTATCACGAGGGTCTATTTCTAATACCCATATATCACCCCCCCCTTTATGAAACTTAATATCTCCTGATTTAGAAAAAGAGGTGCCTACTATCATTACGGTATTTTGGGAAGTAAGAATCGCTGAATGAGGCTCATCAAAACTCTCTCCGCCGTAAGTTTGTATCCATAAAATTTTACCATTTTTATCGTATTTTGTAACTAAATAATCTGTTTTACCCCGATTTTTAGGAATATCTTTGTTATCAGAGTCGGTTGAGCCAATAACAATATATCCATCACTGACTTCAACAGCGCAGCTAGCAGTTTCATTAGACATTCCCCCAATATTAGATTGCCATTGCACCTCGCCTTTATGATTGAGTTTAATAACCCAAAAATCTGTACCACCTTGATTTTTTTTGATTATTCCATCGTTTGAGCCCGTATTACCTCCCACCAAATAACCGCCATCTTTTGTATAAATCCCAAACATGCCTTGGTCATTTCCTGAACCACCGAAACATTTTGCCCATTGTAACGTTCCTAATGCATCGATTCTAACTACGTATATATCTTTTTTCCCATGATTATCTTTTACGACAGTGTCCTTAGATTCTGATGATCCTACCAACAAAAAACCACCATCTTTGATATAATCAATAGAAGCACCTTCTTCATTAAATCTACCACCAAAATATTTTTGCCATAAAATCATCCCTTTAGAGTTGATTTTGCAGAACCATATATCAGAATCATAACCTTGTCTTTCTATATCTCCATCTTTGGAGCGAGTAGTCCCTATCAAACCATAGCAACCATCATTAGTGTTTACAAAGCCAACGGCTTGGTCAGTTTGGGAGCCTCCAAAAGTTTGCTGCCATAAAATTTGTTGAGCATGAGTAATTAGAGTACATATCAGAAATATCCCAAAAACAGAGACTTTCATTACTTTTATTTTACAAACTTTTAAGAAAACCACAAAATTAGCAAAACTTTTCGCTTGTCTTAATTTTTTAGACAAAATTCATACCACCTTTACAACTGGTGTAACACTATCAAAACCGATTACTTCTACTGTGGTTCCAGGTTCTATATATTCTCCTCGAGATTGAGCATCAAACCTGACCCCCTCAATTTCAATAATACCACTCGGATTCATAGGCGTTACCGTTTTACCTTGTGCGTGTAAAATTTTCATGAGATTAGCTGATAAACTAGTAAAACCCTCTGAACTATCCAAACTGGATTTTAAAATTAGAGTATCCTCTTTTTTCCAAAAATACACTACAACTAAAACTACAATCCCTAAAATGATTATACTTGCCATTAATATCTCAAAGTAATCCATAATTTTTTTTTTGCAAATATAAAAAAGTTTATTCAAAAATGGATTACAATATCATTTGCATCAATCTGTTTTGAACATCAAAATCTTGAAATTTCCCTCTAAATTCAGAAGTAACAGTAGAACTTTTTATGTCTTCAATGCCTCTGGAAATGATACAGTAATGCTCTGCATCAATAATCACAGCAACATGCTCAGTATTCAAAGATACTTGAAGAAATTCAGCGATTTGTAATGTCAGCCTTTCTTGCACTTGAGGTCTTTTAGCAAAATATTTTACTACACGGTTCAATTTAGATAAACCTACTACTTTATCTGTTGGAATATAAGCTACATGCGCTTTTCCTACAATGGGTAAGAAATGATGTTCACATGTTGAAGTAAAATGTATATTTTTTTCCAGTAAGATATAATTGTAACCATATTTATTTTCAAATAAAGATAATTTGGGCAAATTATCAGGATTTAATCCCTCAAAAATCTCTTTAACGTACATTTTGGCTACTCTTTTAGGGGTATCTTTAAGACTATCATCCGATAAATCTAAACCTAAAATATTCATAATTTCGGAAAATTTTTCTGCTATCAACTCAACTTTTTCCTCATCTGACATTAAAAATGCGTCTGAACGCAAAGGTGTGTTCAAATTACTATTCATAAGTAATTTTTCAATGTCCTTTACTGAATTTTTCATTATATTTTGAATTTAAAAATTTTTTATTTATTCTTCACCTCTATATTCAACAAAGTTTCTTTCAGTTTCATATAATCTGATGGAGTATAATTGAGCACCTTCAATACAAGGTTTTATTTGATTCCAAATTTGTATTGCAAAATTTTCAGTAGTAGGAATAACTCCTTGCATAAAATCCACCTCTAAATTTAGATTCTTATGGTCTACTTTGCTCAAAATTTTCTCTTCTAATAAATCTTTAAGTTTTTTTAAGTCAAAAACATAACCTGTATCAGGGTTAGGTTCACCAACCAAGGTTACTTCTAATACATAATTATGCCCATGCCAATAAGGATTACTACATCCACCAAAGACGGCTTGATTTTTTTCGTCAGACCAATTAGGATTGTATATCCTATGAGCTGAACTGAAATGAACCTTGCGAGTAACGTAAACTTTCATGAATGTTGTTAAAACAAAAATAAAAAAAATATCATTCCAAAAGGAACGATATTTTGAAAAGAAATTAGATTTACGTATTCTATTTTAATAGTCCAAACTATTAGGGTCAAAAATAGCCCAGCCCTGCGTCCAATCCACTATATCAAAGGCACCGCTATAAGTGTTGCGATCAATTAAATTACTAACTAAACGCAAAGATTGATTGTTAGCATGGGTTTTTAAAGGAGAATTGGTAGAGGGTATATATTTAGGATTAGCATTATAAATTTCTGGCAACCCTAAATCCTCTAATTTTTTGATTAGCTTATTGGCATAATCTTGCTTTTTAAACCAATTTTCAATATTGAAAGATACGTTAGTAATTAAGCTGTCATGTAGCCAATTAGAGATGATACAACCTTGCACTTCTAATGCGCCTGTATTAGCGTTTGTTGCGGTTTCTGGTCCATCAACAAAAAGAGAATGATTATGCCCAATGACCACGGAATTAAGTAACCCCAATCGAGTATTATTTTTAAGGTGAACTGCATAAGTAGTACTTAAATAGGTTTTATATCCTACAAAAGTACAATTAACGAATGTTGGTGATGTAATTGGAGTATTGTAGCTTCCAGCGTAATCATTTTCAGAAAATAAACAACTTGCAGATGTTGTAGGAGTGGCTTTATCTTTGTGAGCATATGCATATTGTACTACGCCTGAATAACCAAAAGTGGTTTTAAAATCTGTTAGACGATTTCTCAGAGAATATAAATATTTACAATTAACCGTTCCACCAATAAAATGAAAAGCATCTTGTTCACAATCTACTATTTGAACGTGACTAATTTTCGTACCTGATCCTATTCCACCAAGGGTAAGTGCAGTCCATTTACTGGGAGTAATAGCAGTTTCTCCATCTAGACCTCCTGCAAATTCAATTCTTACATATTTAAGAACTCCTGAGTTATCACCTATGTTTGTGCCACCAAAATTAGAACGAGCAGGTGTTAGAAATTCATTAGAGGTTAGGTTTACGGGTGCATTCCCTAAAATAATAATTCCTGCCCAATCCCCCTTCGCTCTTTGACCTTTGGGCTTATTCGATGTAAAAATGATGGGTTTATCGATAGTACCTTCTGCAATAATTTTGGAGCCCGGCTTAATAATAAGCCCACCTCTCGTTTTTGTGCTACTATTGTAAGTCCCTTTTATAATTGTACCCGGCTCAATAGTAATCGTTGCTCCGTTTTCTACTGTTACTATCTTATCTAATATGTAAATGATGTTAGATTTGAGAGTAATATCCTTTTTTATAGGAGTTTGCAAGGTTTCGGTTGTTCTACCACTGTCATCCGTACCTACTGGAGGCGGAGGTGGAGGAACCGTTTTTTGACAACTTACCACAAAGAACATCGTAATAATTAGTAACTTATAATGCGTTTTGTTCATTTTTTATACTTATTATTAGAGCATGCAAAATTACGTATAAATAAGTAATTTGCAAAAAATTTGTAAAAATAATTTTTAAGGAACTTTTGTGAATATTTTTACCACAGAAGGCACATAAATCATTTCGGTACGGAAAAACCTACTCAATGACCATTTCGGTACGCTCTATGAGCTACTCAATGACCATTTCGGTACATTCGCTTCGCTCATTACTCAATGACCATTTCGGTACATTCGCTTCGCTCATTACTCAATGACCATGAGGTAACGGGCGTTGAGTAGGCGTAGCCGTACCGAAACGCCCTGTTATTTCTCTTCTATTATTTTATCTCCTCCTCCGTAAGCTCGTAGAGCTAGTACACCAGCCGGTCGATTTCTTGCTCTAATGGGGCGGTGTATAATGGATATTTTTTAAGACAGTTTTGATTAGATATGTGCCAATATACTGCAATTATCATTTTTTTAATTTACATTTAAGTCAAATCTTTATTGGATATTCATTCCATATTTCTCCTTTGAATATTCTTCCATTTTCTTTTTTATTTCTTTTTATTTCATCTGCTCCCCACGTGCCCCATTGTTTAAAGAAAAAAGCAACATTTTGTTCTTTACATTGATTAAAAATTTCTTCTACCCATTCTACTTTCATAGGTCTCGCATTTTTTCCTGATTCGCCACCAACAATTGCCCAATGTATACCGCTAAAATCTATTTCGCCAACAGAACCAATCAATGGT
>CALLNY010000034.1 GCA_938005475.1 uncultured Bacteroidia bacterium
CTCCACCTTTTTCAGTTTTGATGGTGAATTGACCTTGATTGGGGTTGGGGGAAACAAACCAAGAATTTTCAGAATTCACTACACCCTGTTGGAAAGAAGAAGATGCTCCCATATCTAATTTTGTTAATTCGGTTAACTGTACCTCGCCAAAGCGGGTAGTGTAAATTATACAATTCGTTTCGGAACGGTCATTTCGATACGCTTCGCTACTCAATGACCTTTTTGGTATATTCGCTTCGCTATTCAATGACCTGTAAGGTGGCTGAGTAGGCTTAGCCGTACCGAAACCACGGTCATTTCGATACGCTTCGCTACTCAATGACCTTTTTGGTATATTCGCTTCGCTATTCAATGACCTGTAAGGTGGCTGAGTGCCGTACTGAAGTCACTGTCATTTCGGTACGCTGCGCTACTCAATGACCTGTAAGGTAACTGAGTGCCGTACTCAATGACCGTGTTGGGGTAGTTAAGTTGTACATCAGCAAGTTTAATACTAGGGGAGTATCGATGCTATCGTTATGGTAAACAAGCTTTGAAAACTTTGTTCAAAATTTTGTTCAGTAGTCTTAATTTAATAATTTTGCGAAATGATAACCTTTGAAACCTACTATTTAGATAACGGTCTGAAAGTCATACTACATGAAAATTTAATGGTAAACAAAGTTGCAATAGATGTTTTATATCGGGTGGGTTCTCGTGATGAAAATGAGGAGCTTACAGGATTAGCACATTTATTTGAACACTTAATGTTTGGTGGTTCAAAACATATTCCAGAATATGATACGCCGCTTCAATTAGCTGGAGGTCAGAATAATGCTTTTACATCAACAGATATAACTAATTATTATCTTGTTTTACCTGCTAATCAAATAGAAACGGGTCTTTGGTTAGAGTCTGATAGGATGCTGGAATTAGCTTTTTCTCAAAAGAGTTTAGATATACAAAAGAGTGTGGTTATTGAAGAATTCAAACAGCGTTATTTAAATCAACCTTATGGAGATGCATTTTTGTTAATACGCCCTGTGCATTTTCAAGTACATCCTTACAAATGGGCAACGATAGGAAAAGATATAAGCCACATAGAAAAAGTTAGGTTAGAGGATATTCAGTCTTTTTTTTATAATTTTTATGCTCCGTCGAATGCTACATTAGTAGTTGCGGGAGGTGTAGGGATTGATGAGATGAAAAGCCTGGTAGACAAATGGTTTGGCAGTATACCTTATCGCAAAGTGGTAAAGTCAGTTTTACCAGTGGAGCCACCACAAAAGGAAGCTAGAATCATTACAGCCGAACGCGATGTTCCTGTACAAGCCTTCTATCGTTGTTATCATGTTCCAGAACGTACTCATCCGCACCACGCCGCTTGTGATTTATTGACGGATTTACTTGCTAATGGTAAAAATTCACGTCTCTATAAACATATTATTTTGAATACCAAAGTGGCTTCGACAGTAAATGCATATCACTGGGGAGCTTATGACCCCGGCATGCTCACCATTGAAGCAAGAATTAACCCCAATTTTTCTTTTGAAGCATTTGAATATGAACTTGATGTAGTCCTTAATGAACTTTACGAAACCATAAGCTACGAAGAAATTCAAAGGATGAATAACAAATTAGAGTCTATGGCATTATTCGGAAATACTACTATGATGAACGTTGCAATGAATCTTGCTATTTATGATAGTATCGGAGACCCTAACCTCATCAATACTTGGCAAGAGCCTTATTGGAAAGTAACCCCAGAGGACATTCGAATGGTTATGGATAACTATCTGAAACCACAAAATAGTACAACACTTTATTATATACCTAAAAAATGAGTGAATTTATCGCTTTTATTAAAGATTTTATTGAAAAACATGGTGGACGATTAGCAGGTTCAGACGCAGAGACGAACGCCCAAGCAGACCTTGCGTTACGTTTGAAAGATTTTTGTAAATGTGTTGAAATTCATCCTTTTGAAGCTCCATTAGACGCAAAATTCTTTTCACTCAAAATTTTTTGTGTCATTTTTTATTTTACGCTTGTATTTAAGTTCTTTACTGATGATTTATGGATTGTTCTATTGGCTTCTCTCAATGCAATTCTATTTTTAGGGCACTTCGTGACCTATAGAGACTGGTTGAACGTCTTTTTTCCTAAAAAATTAAGCCATAATGTAATAGGCACACTTGAGCCTCTAAAAGAAGCTAAAATGACTATCATTTTAAGTGGACACATGGATAACGTTCGGGAGTTTTGGTGGTGGTATAAATTTAAAAATTGGGGTGCCAAAATTACTTTTTTAGCTGGGCTTACCTTGATTCTATGGCCTTGCTTTTTGTGGTTAGATTACTTTTTTCAGTGGGATTTTGTAAAATGGTTTTTTTTAATTTTAAGCCCCGCTACTCTAGCTTTCTTTTTTATACACGGTAATTACATCGTAGACGGAGCCCAAGATAATTTATCAGGGATTTCCACCGCGTATTTTACCCTAAAATCTTTCCTACACCCTGATAAGAAAGGATTTAGTACTTTAAATCATGTAAGATTAAAAATATTGAGTTTTGGTGCAGAAGAAACAGGAACTAATGGTTCTAAATATTTTGCGAAGCATTTTCACCAAGAATTATTAGAAGAAAATGCTATTTTAATCAACCTAGATGGAATTAAAGACCCTGAGCACTTTACTATCTTCCGTAGAGAAGTTAATCCTTGGATTGTTTATCCTAAAAGAATGGTAAGTGCAATGGAAGATAGTTTTCGGAAGAATAACGTCCCATTCAAGAAAGTAGATTTACTCATGGGCGGGACTGATGCACATCGTTTCCACAAAAAAGGTATTCCCGCTATCACTATCACCGCTCAAACTACCCACCAATTAGACCCCACTTATCACACTCGCTTAGATACCGTTGACCAATTGAACCCCAAAGCCATTGAACAAATGATTGGAGTACTAAGAACTTTTATTCTCTATGAAGATAGTTCCTTTTCAAAATAAAATTTTTTCATTATAAAATGGCAATTTTCTGAATATTAGTATGTTTACCTTGCTCGTCAGAAATCAAAATAAGATAGATACCTGGCTGTACTCTGTTACCTATTAAATCTTTTCTATCCCAAGTAGCTTGCCCTCCGAGCGATTTTAGTTCTTTTACTAAACGTCCATCTATCGTTGTAATTTTGACAATAGAATTATTCACCAAGTTTCTTATTATTACATAACCATCAAAATCAGGTTTGACGGGATTAGGAAAAACCATTACCTCGTTTGCATTTTCTTTGGGTTCTGTTGCGTTTCCCATATAGCTTACTACCCCTGCATTGGTAGCAAAAAATACTTCTCCTGTGTTAGGTTCTATTGCAATATCATTGATTACATTAGAAATCAAAGGACTATTCTTAACATTGAAGTGTTCTATCAATTCTGTTCCGTCTTTATTGACTAAAAATACACCGTTGTTGGTACCTAACCATTTTCTATCTGCCCCATCCACTGCAATCGCTTTAATTGTCTCATCTCTTAACAAACAAAAACCTTCAATAATCGGACAAACAGCATCGGATAAATTAGAATATTCAAAAATATTGCCAGGATTATAAAAAACGCTTACCCCTTTGTTTGTTCCTACCCATATATTTCCGTTCAAATCTTTGGCAATAGAATAAACATAATCACTAGCCAGGTTGCCTTTCCCAAAACCTGTTCCAAGATAACGGATGCGGTCGTCATTTGGATTATCTGGAGTATTTTTATCATCTAATACATAAATTCCATAACCATCTACCACAATCCATTTTTGATTATAATCATCTATGATAATATCAGAAATTTTATTTTGATTACCCAACATACTCATTGGAAAAGTAAACCAACGATTGTCGTTTGTCAATACAGCTAATGGACGACTTGATAAATAAGTGGTAAACCAGGTATTTCCATTTTTATCTTTAGCTATTCCAGAGACGCGAATATCTGTATAACCATTCATAGTGTAAGTTGTACCTACTAAACCCGTATTATCATTAAAAAAAGATTCCAAAAGTTGACCATTTTTTAAAGTACAATATCCCATCCCCCATGAGCCCAAGTAAGCCGTTCCTGTAGATTTGTCAAAATATGCGGTGGCAATATCTCTATACGCCCTTAAGGTATCTAATCCCCCATTATAGCGATTAAGTATCTTCCATTTTCTTTCTTTCAAATTAAAATAATACACTCCATAATCAGTATAAGCGGGTACTTTGGCATCGTTATATCCCTTAGGTGCTATATACAATTCATTAGGACCTGTTACAATTTGATTACAAAAATTATTGGGGGGAGAATCCTCTGTTATAAAAAAAACATTCCATTCCGTTAATAACATAAGCCCCAAACGCTCATCCACCTGTATTGCGAAATATAAATCTTCTGTCATGTTGGTTGCAAGTACATCTGATCCGTATCTTGAATCAAATAAAGTATCATTCACATAAATATGGCAGTTATCGATAGTATCCCCTTGCGTAACAAATTGCGTAGAAACACATAGCCATTTTCCTCCAGATTTCAGTTTATTTATACGCTTTTTTACATACTTTGCACTATCTAACTTAAACCATGCCCCATTTTCTAAATAAAATATCACATTATTTTGTGCAAAATAAATTCTCTGATTACCGGAATCATTTTGGGTTTTTTCTATACTACTAACCTTATTAGGAGGAATATCAGTAATTAAAGACCAAGCTGTAGGGTCAGACAAATTAGGGTGCGTTTCATCTGCAACGTATAGCCCAGTATTCATTCCCAAGTAGATTTTGCCATTAAAGAATTCTATACTAAAGACCGACGAGCCAGAATTATTTTGAGCAATCTTCGTATAAGTTGAGCGGGTCTCTAATTTTTTTAAATCATATACTACAACTCCAAAATCCGTACAAATGTATGCTTTATCATTCTTAAACTTTATTTGATGGATTGTCTTACTTAAATAGTTTCGATTTAAATAAATATCTCTTATAGACCAAATTTTTTGTTCAGGATTAAGAAAAAAATCAATAATACCACTTTGATAGCCTATGAAAATGTAACCTGTTTTAGGGTCACGTGCTACACAACTCGGTAATATATCAGAAAGACCATTCGTCTTAGAATATTCTTTAAGCGCCCAGTTACTTAAATCAAAATGAACTAACCCTGAGGTAGTTACCATAAAAAAATCGTTACCACGAATTACTCCATCTATGCCCGTATTTAAACTCAAATAAGAAGTCCACCTTCCTAATTGATTTGATTGCTGAGCATTTACTGTCAGAATAATATAAATAAATCCAAGCCCTAAAATCCACTTTAACATACTTTTATAACGCTTTTCTCAAAAAATTTTACAAAGATATTTTTTTTCAGTTTTAAATAGTAAAGAATTTGCGTGTTTTATTTTTTCTTGTTTTCAATAGTAAAAAAATTAACCCATAGAACACAGAAAAATGCAAAGAAAAAAAGAAAAAATTAAAGCAACAAAACGTAGTTTTTGAGTAATTTTGTTTTTTAACTTTATGTACAATAAAATTAGCCCTTCAATACAAGAAAGGATAGTACAAATTGTTGGTAGTAATAATACTATCACAGATGAACGTTTAGAAGATTATAGTCACGATATGACGGAGGATTTTAAATTTCCTCCTGAAATAGTAGTTAAACCTGAGAATGCGGAGCAGATTGCAAAAATATTAAAACTTGCTAATGAGGAACGAATTCCTGTCACGCCGATAGGGGCAAGAACAGGTTTGAGTGGGGGAATGCTTTGTGTTTACGGGGGCATAGGATTAAGTTTAGAAAAACTTAATAAAATTATACATATTGATACGGATAACTTACAAGCCACCGTAGAACCGGGTGTTATCACTGAAAATCTTCAAAAAGCCGTAGAAAAATTTGGGCTTTACTATCCCCCTGACCCATCCTCAAAAGGGTCTTGTTTTATTGGGGGAAATGTAGCCGAAAATGCTGGGGGAGCCCATGCCGTCAAGTATGGTACTACGAAAGATTTTATCCTCAATCTACAAGTCGTACTGCCCAATGGTGAAATTATTCATACAGGTGCAAACACCCTCAAAAACTCTACAGGCTATTCCTTAACTCAACTTATGCTCGGAAGTGAAGGAACTTTGGGTATCATTACTCAAATCACTGTTAAACTAATCCCTTATCCAATTTATCGTTTATTACTCAAAGCCAACTTTGTTTCTCCTTTTGATGCGTGTCGTGCCGTATCCCAAATCTTTCATGCTAAAATTACTCCCTCTGCACTTGAATTCATGGAAAAAGACGCTATTGACTTCGGGCAGAATTATCTTCAATCTTTTTTAGACGATACTACTCACTTAGGTGGGCAATTGCTCATAGAAGTAGATGGTAATCATTTAGATAGCCTTTACCTAGATATAGAAAAAATTTACGAAGTTTTAAAACACTTTGAGTTAGTTAGTGAACCTATTTTAGCTGATACGCATGACAAACAGGAAGCCATTTGGCGTTTAAGACGCTGTCTCGGACATGCCGTCAAAGGTACTACTATCTACAAAGAAGAAGATACTGTTGTTCCCCGTGCGAAATTAGCTGAATTACTAAATTTTGTAAAAAAAACAGGAAAAAAATATGGCTTTCAATCCGTTTGTTATGGGCATGCAGGCGATGGTAACCTCCATATTAATATTATCAAAAATCAACTTGATGAACTTACCTGGAAAGAAATTATCCCTAAAAAAGCGATACCTGAAATTTTTTATTTTACTAAACAATTAGGTGGTACACTTTCTGGTGAGCATGGTATCGGTTGGGTTCAAAAAGATTATATGCCTATCGCTTTTAATGAAATAGAAATAAACCTCATGAAAGGAATCAAAAAATTGTTTGACCCAAACTTAATACTAAATCCAAGTAAAATTTTTAATTTTTAGTTTTAATTAACTTAAAATAATGTTCTAATTCTGCAGGCGTCAAAGAAGAAAGTTTTTTATCATTTGCTTGCTGTATATCCATTTTAGTTTTCGAACCTAACCTTTCTACATCAGGAGCCCTCAACAAATGTAATATAGGATAAGGAGCTTGTATAACTAAATTTTTAGCAGTATTTATTTCGTTATGAAGTATCGCATTCGGATGAAAAAATACAATTTGATACTGTTTAAATAGTTTATTTATAAAAATCCATTCCTCACATGCTTGTACTAATCTGCTGAATTCCAATATATTTGCCATCCTTGGATAAATCAACAACGAAGTATCTTTATTGGAATGCTTGTTAAGGTACTGTACTTCTTTCTGAAAATCTGATACCGTTTCCTTTAAAGTTTTAGAAAAATACACTTTTAACCTAACCCGTTGATTTTCGTATGGTTCACGCGCAAATGGACATAAATTCAAACCAATTATCACCTTTTCTAACCACTCTTTTACTTTGTTTATTATTTCCTCCTGATATTTTTCCTGAATTTTCATAAAATCAAATTCCCTAACGTAAAAATAAAAAGAATTTACTAATTTTTTAGTATCCCTGCTATTTCATTTTTTTAACATAATGATTTCTTTTTTAATACGTTTTTTGTAATAAAAGTAGCAATTTTGCATTATGTATAAAATCATATTCTTGTTCTTTACATTCATCATACAGAAAACCCTCTTACTTTATGGACAAACTCCTACTGGAAAAATTAAAGGAAAAATAACCGATAAACTTGGTAATCCATTAGAATATACCAGCATAACTGCAACACACCTCAAAGATTCCACGCTTACAGGAACTTTAAGCGATGAGAAAGGTGCCTTTTTATTAGAAGTTCCTAAACCTGGTAAATATAAATTAATCATTAAATTTTTAGGTTTTCAATCCTATACCATTGAAAATGTGATGGTTATACCACCTGCTATGGAAGTAGATATAGGAAAAATTGAATTAATCTCAAATGAAATTCAACAAGATACCGTTATCATTACTGGGAATAAAGCTTTATTCGAGGTTGAAATCGATAAAAAAGTATTTCATGTTTCCAAAACACCTTTAGCCGAAGGCGGAAACGTTGTAAATATTTTACAAACTATTCCCTCCGTGACCGTAGATACCGATAATAATATACAACTGCGTGGTAGTGAAAATGTAATGATTTTAATTGATGGTAAACCTTCTTCGTTATCTAATAATGGTAGAACCTTATTATTAGAACAAATCCCCGCAAATATGATAGAACGCATTGAAGTAATCACGAATCCATCCGCAAAATATGACCCCGAAGGCGTATCTGGAATTATTAACATCGTAACAAAAAAAAACAATTTACAACTATGGTTCGCCTCCGCTACTCTTAGTATAGGAACCAATAGCAAATATAATGCTGGGCTTTTATTCTCTATACGAAAAAATCCATGGTCTTTGGGAATAAATTACAACTACCAAGAAAATTTGTATTGGAAAAACGGTCATATGGACAGAAATAATTTTTTCCAAGATACTTCATTTTTTATGCGACAAAATTCTTGGGGATCTAATTGGAATAACAATCATAGCATAAGAATAAATTTTGACTACGATTTAAGCGCTGATGCTTCTTTTAATTTCAGCTTTAATGGACAAACCCGTAATAAACGCAGTTACGATTATATCGTTTATAAATTTTTGGATGCCCAAGAGCAACTGGATAAGTATTCTCATCGTTATAACACGAATCTCAATGCACAGGGATTAAACGGTGATGCAGGACTTACTTTTCGTAAAAATTTTAATAATATTTCTCATAATTTAGTAGTTGATGTTCAATATTCTTACAACCAGTCTACTGACCCCAACGATTTTTCACAATTCTACTGGAATAATCAAAACATCATTTTAATGGATAAAACTTTATTTCAACAAAATGATGAACACATTCATAATCGTGTATTCATTTTTCAAACGGATTATGCCCGACCAATTCACAAAATCAAATTTGAAACGGGCTTAAAATCTACTTTACGAAAGGTTGACGGTGAGCTTATAGCGAAATTACAAAAAAACGGTATTTGGGAAAACGATACTCGCTACGCTAATCATGGTTATTTAGATGAAAAAATCCATGCAGTTTATGCACAATTATCTGGAAAAAATTCTCGTTGGGGCTTTCTTACTGGACTAAGAGCAGAATATACCTATTTGAATGTTGTACAGTTAACCCTGAATACTGTAGATAAAAATCCTTATTTCAGTTTATTCCCAAGTATACATGCTTCAAGATATATTAAGGATAGTCAAGAACTTAAAATTTCATACAGCAAGAGAATTAACCGTCCAGGGTTAGAGTCTTTAAATCCTTTTATCAATTTCCAAGACCCTTACACTTTGAGATTCGGTAATCCTAAATTAAAACCCGAATTTACTCATTCTTTTGAACTCTCGTACCAAAGACCTATCCATAAATGGATGTTTAATACATCGTTATATTATCGTCATACCGTTCAAAAAATCACGCGTTTCAGAGCCGTTGATAATAATGGCATTGCAACAGTCACCTTCTTAAATCTAAATGATGGGCAGGATTATGGTATGGAATTTATTTTAAAAGCGAATCCTTTAAAATGGTGGTCAGGAATAGTCAGTTGGAATGGCTATCAAACTTTTATTAATGGTAATAACATAGAGAACAGCCTATCCAATAGTGGTTTTGCGTGGAACGCCCGATTTTTAAGTACTTTCACTCCTATAAAAAATTGGGAATTTCAAATTTCTTATAATTACGTTTCTCCAATTATTACGATTTTAGGTAAATTGTACCCTATGCATGGCTTAGATATAGCCATAAAAACAGACCTACTCCATAAAAAACTATCTTTAAGTTTTAGAATTTCAGATTTATTAGATACAAGGCTTTTTGGTGTAAACATCAATAACTCCAATATAACTCAGACTTTTGTAAGAAAACGAGAAAGCCGTATTGCATTTTTGACTGCAACATGGAAATTGGGTTCAGAGAAAGCGCAGCTTAATCCTAAAAAAAGACGTGAAGAGCAACCTATTGAGAGAGATGATTCAAGTATGTAATTTCGATTATGCTTACTACTCAAAAACTTTGAGCAACTCAACAAAAAAAAGTAAAAATTCTAAAAATCTAGCTTAATAGAGCACACTATAAATTAAAATACGCATTTTAAAGCCTAGCTTTTGCTTTCAACTATGAATAATTTTTAATAATTCATCAATCTACTATTTTATACTGGCATTATTTTTGCTTTTATCATTTGCAAAAATAGTTTTTATGAAAAATATCACATCAGTAATTTCGGCATTAGCATTGGTAATGCTTTTATTTACAAGCTGTAAAAAAGAAAATAAAAATGTTTTAGATACGGACACCGAAGTGGCTTCGGATAATGATGTAGCGGAAAGAGAAGCTACGAATGTATTAGATGCAGTAGACAATGCGGCAAAAGATAAATTAGGTAAAACACAAGCTTTGTTTTTACCCTCTTGTGCAATAGTTACCGTAGATACTACTTCTCCTACACGTAACCTAACAATTGATTTTGGTAATGCTCCTGGTGGCTGCTTATGCTCTGCTTGGGACGGTAGATATCGCAAAGGAAAAATTATCGTAACTTGGACAGGCAACTACCGTGACTCTGCCTCCGTTCATACCATAAGAACCCAAGACTATTACGTTGGAAACGGAACGGATTTTAACCAACATAAATTTTATAAAACGGTAACCAACGGCGGGAGAAACAGCTCAGGAAATATTTTCTTTAATGTGAATGTAAAAGATACAATAATATTAGCGAATAATGGTGGTACTATCACTTGGCAGTCTCAAAGAACTCGTGAATGGACTGCTGGCGAAACCACTGTTCTCAATCCTTTTGATGATGAATATAAAATCTGGGGTACTGCCTCAGGAGTTACTCGCTCAGGTAAAATTTTCAATGTAAACGTCAAACAAAATACTCCCTTACACATTAAACTAAATTGTAAATGGATAGTTTCAGGAATCCTAGAAATTACACCGCAAGGTAAAACTACCCGTACCGTCGATTATGGAAATGGAAATTGTGACTCTTATGCTAATGTAACCATCAATGGAAGCACCTTCCAAATTGTATTAAGATAGTGTAAGCTTGATGAGTACTTCATAGCTATCATTATTCTCTTCTTCATTTTTAGTATATAACCCAAAAGTAAAAAAATCATCTTATTCAAGATACAGTCCTTTATCAAAAGGGCTGTTTATTTTTGCATAAGAAACACCATCATAGTAATTTTGCAGTATGAATAAACTTCAAAATGCTATTCATAGCAAGAATTCTTATCTATGTATAGGCTTAGATGCCTCCCCAATCTATTGGCCACAACATATAGCTAATAACGTTCAAGGTCTTGAATATTTTTGTAAGTCTATTATAGAAGCAACACAAGAATGCAGCGTAGCCTACAAATTCAATTTAGCTTTTTTTGAAGTATGGGGCTACCAAGGATTAAGAACTATGCAACGCCTTTTAGAGTTTATTCCCAAAGATATATTTACAATTGCAGATGCTAAACGAAGCGATATCGGGCATTCTGTTTCTTTTTATGCAAAAGCTTTTTTTGAGACCTATCCCTTTGATGCTATCACTGTTAACCCTTACATGGGCAAAGATAGTATACAACCTTTTTTAGAGTATCCTGAAAAAATTACTTTTCTATTAGCTTTAACTTCCAACGAAGGTTCGCAAGATTTTCAATTACAGGGAAATCCTCCTTTATATGAACAAGTTATTCGTAAAGCAGTACAATGGAACATCCATAACAATATCGGTTTTGTGATGGGTGCTACTCGCCCCGATGCTATCCTTAATTTAAGAAATATCTTTCCTAAAGCCCCTCTACTTATACCCGGAATAGGCACTCAATCAGGTGACCTGACCTCTACCCTCAAAAATGCTTACTCCCCAGGTGCACCTTTGCTAATTACCATCAGCAGAGCTATCCTTTATGCCGATAACACTGCGAATTTTATGCGTTATACCCAAAATAAATCCCTTGATTATCACCAAAAAATCTCTCAAATCATTCATGAGATTGCTATTTCTTAACCGATTTTTCGCTATTATCATCTTACTGGGTTTGCTTGTTGTTATGGGAACTTTATTTTATTCCAACAACCTCGTAACAACTTTAGCCCGAGAAGAAGAAAGCCGTATTCGTTTGTATGCAGAAGTCTTAAAATACATTTCTCGTGAAGAAAACTCCGAAACAAATTTCCTTTTTAATCATATCATCAAGAGAGACTCTGCACAGCCACCAGTTATCAATGTCCCTGCTATTATCGTCAACGACAAAGGTGAACCTATTGGTGATAACCTTAATTTACCCGATAACCTATCCTCAGAGAAAAAAAAACAAATCATCTTAAAAGAATTCCAATACATGAAATCTTTTGGCTTTGAACCAATCCCTATTGAATACATTAAAGGTAGTTTCAATTACATTTATTACCGTGAATCCGATAACCTTATAAAATTAAGAAATTATCCCTACGTAACTTTTTCTTTGCTTTTCGTTTTTATTTTGATTCTTTTTGTTTTATTGTATATCGCAAAAAGAAATGAACAAAATCGTGTTTGGGCTGGGCTTGCCAAAGAAACCGCTCATCAACTAGGAACCCCTATCTCTGGACTAATTGCTTGGTTAGAATTATTGAAGATCCATGAAAATGAAGATATTCAAAATATTACAAAGGAAATGGAGAAAGATGTTCAACGTTTAGTTAAAGTATCAGAACGTTTCTCTAAAATCGGTTCTACTCCCGAACTGACCGTTCAACCTATTGCCCCTATCTTACAATCTTTAGTCTTTTATATGCAAAGCCGTTTCCATAATAATGGAAAAATCACCATTCAATTAAAAAATTCAATTTCCAATGATTTATCTTTACCCTTTAATGCAATTTTGTTAGAATGGGTTTTTGAAAATCTAATAAAAAATGCCATTGATGCTTTTGAAAAAGGTATAGGTGCTATCACCATCGAAACCAAACTCCTTAATCAACAGCTCATTTTAGATGTCTCCGACAATGGAAAAGGCATAGAACCTAAAAATATAAAATATGTCTTTAAACCAGGATTCTCTACCAAAAAAAGAGGTTGGGGGCTTGGATTGAGCCTCGCTAAACGAATCATTGAATATTACCATAAAGGAAAAATTTTTGTTCTTCGCTCTGAAATAGGTAAAGGTACTACCTTCAGAATCATTTTAAACTTATCCTAATATGAATTTATCTCTGCAATCCTCAATTTCTTTATTGATTTTAATTTTCTTAATAAAACCCATCTCCCTTTCATCTCAAAAATTATTACCTGTTTTAACTTACCATAACCTCCATGAAACTAATAATCATTATATCTTCGTTTGGATTCCGCAGAATAATAACAATCATGGTAAATGGCTTTTAGAGCATTCCTATAATGGATTAGACTGGAAAATTTTACTAAATCTTAATCCAAACCAAAATCTTTATCATTACGCTCTTCCTAAAAACATCTATGGACTTGTTCGTTTGCGATGGATGTGCTCTCAAGATACCTCTACCCTTATTGTCCATAATCTTAACCATACCCAAAATCATGGACTATTTGCTTATTACGACAAAACCCATTGTAAAGTCTCCATTGGTTATCAACTACATTATAATACTGACTTGCTCCTCCGTTTCTATAATAGTATTGGCGAAGAATTGGCTACACACTTCTTGTATTATTCACCCAAAGAACTACATTTCTGGAACTTTGAACCTCCCAACTTAAAAAATGATATTTATCTCGTTCGTTTAGTAGATGCCCTTTCTAAAAAAGTACTAGCAGATTTTCGTTTACCTATCTTTTATGATTCTATTGAAAAGAAATCAAATTGACGATAAAAAATGGAACACCTGCGTTCAGAACGCTATTAACCCAAGAATTTATGGGCTTACTTGGTATCTAGATAGCGTTTGCGATAACTGGCTAGGTATAACTAATGAACAGTATGATTTTGTGTTTCCTGTTCCCTTATCCAAAAAATGGGGAATAATCCCTTGGGTTGCTCAACCTCCCTTCTGTCAACAACTTGGGCTTTTTGCTCAAAAACCTATCCCTTACGAAACAATATTTTCTAAACTACGCTCCTTCCCGAAAGTTCAATTACATTTTAATCCTGCTTTTCCCTTAAACTTACCCCTAAAACGAAATAGCCTCCTAAATCTTAACGCTCCTTACGAGAAAATTTATCAAAATTATTCCTCCCTTCGTAAAAGAGAATTAAAAAAAATTCAAAAACAAAATATACAACTGAAATATAACGAAAATATCCCTCAAAGTTTAAACTTTTGGATTAATCAATGGAAAACTCAACATTTTTTTCAACCAAAATGGGGCATTATCTTAAAAAATCTTATCCAAAACGCAAAAAAAAATCAAAGACTCATGCTCCTCGCCGCCTACCATAATCAAAACATCATCGGCACTAGTCTTTTTTTATTAGATTTCCAGAGAATCATTTACCTTGGTGGTACAACTAATCAAAAAGGAGTCAATACTTTAATGTTTGATTTCATTATACAAAATTTTGCCAATAAAATTACTTACCTTGACTTTGAAGGTTCATGCATCTCCTCCATTCAACAATTCTACGAAACTTGGGGAAATTTACAATATGAATATTTTTTTTTCTACCAAAGATATGGATGGTTTTAAATTTTAAAAAAAATATTCATTGCACATTTAAAAAAAACTAATTTTGCATCAATAAAAATAGCAGTATGAGCTCTAAACTTTTGATTTTTTGGGTAATTTATCTTTTTATTATCAATTTAATTCGGGCACAAGATGTTCGATTGAAGGGTAGTAAACCAACACAAAAATCTAATGAAGAAAAAAAAGAAAAAGCTAATATTACAGTTTCTTATTCTATTTATGGGAAAATTATAGATGCACAAACATCGGAGAGTTTACCTGGAGTTAAAATTCTCATTAAAGAAAAGCCTGAACTCGGTACATTAACTGACCTCAACGGAAATTTCTCCCTTAAAGATTTAGAACCCCAAAATTATACTTTGCAAGTCCAGTACATAGGTTATCAAACCAAAGAAATTCAAGAAGTAAATCCCAAAAATCTAAAAGAGGCTTTGGTTATTACGTTAAAAGAAACAGGAGTAGAATTACAGGAAGTCGTTATACAATCCAACGTAAGAAAAGAGTCAGAAGCCTCTGCAATACTACTCCAAAAAATAAATATGGGAGTTTTAGATGTCTTCTCAGGAGATGTAATTTTAAGAACTACTTCCGATTTATTTGTAAATACTGCTTTATCAAGGATGCCTGGAATTAGTGTGGTAGAAGATAGATATCTGATAGTGAGAGGTATGCCAGAAAGATATAATACGGTTCTTTTAAATGGAGGATTGATGCCTATTTTACATGCAGATAAACAAACTTTTGATTTTAATAATCTTCCTTCCAACATGATTTCGCAAATTCAATTAGTCAAAAGTTTTTCTTCAGAGATACCTGGTGGTTTTGGTGGAGGAGTAATTCGTTTTGAAACTCCTGACATGCCCGAACAAAATCAAACCGTGTTCAACTATCAAATCAACTATAATCCTAATATTTCTCTCCAAAACGAATATCTTCCTAAAATGAATAACAAATCAGGTAAAATCGGTATTTTTAGTAGCCCCGTTTCCTTCTTACCTGAAAACTTCCCTGATGCTCAAACTATTCAGAATATCCCTATCCATTCCGATGAAAATGCTTTTTATGCCAAACAAATCAATAGTGATTTCCATGCAACCCCACAATTTATACGCCCTAACCAATCCTTTGCTTTCCAAATAAAACGTAGATACGCCTTTTCCGATAAACTATCCATGGGCTTCTCCGCCGCAACAAATTTCTCCGAAATTTTCTCACAAGAAAGAACCTCTTTCAAATTCTTTGAAGATTTCAATCCTGACCTTGGATATAATCCCGTTTCAGATACCGGCAATTTAACAATCAATAAAAATAATCAAACCTTCAATCAGATTCTCAACTTAAATTTTATTTCCAAAAAATTTCAAGTTCATTTCAAAAACTACCTCTCCCAAAATCAATGGAACGCCTTCTCTGATAATAATGGCGATTTTCACTATATCGATATAGATAACAACAAAGATGTTTGGTACAGTTATAAATATTGGCTTAATCGTTTTGAAAAACAACAAATTTATTCCTCTCAATTAAGTAATGAATGGATATTACAACAAAATAACCACTCTGAAAATAAAATACAAGCACAATTCTTTTTTAATCGAAGTCAATATCAAATTCCGCTTAATTACCCTCTTTACTCAGAGTGGGACGAAAATGACCAAATTTATCGATTAACTCCCGAATACTTAGAAAACTTTTATGATTTAATTTTTGCTACGAATTCCCTTCAAAAACAAAAAGATAAAATGTGGGGAATTAATTTGCAATGGAATTATAGAAAACAATTTTCTAATTGGAATTGTAAATTCCTTGCGGGTACTTTCTTTATGCAACAACACCGAACTTTCAATAGTCGTTTCATTGGTATCATTCCTGCTCGTCAAGATTCTATTCAAATGGATTTGAATCGTTACCCTGTGGAACCTTACCATTTTACGTTTTCCCCCGAACTTATTAAACCTTACCACTTCATACTAAAAGATATTACCACCGATTCCAGTAACTATTCTGCTTCTGCTCTTAATATCGCTCCTTATTTCCAAACCCAATTCTTATTCAACAATCAATGGAGTTTCCACGCAGGTTTACGTTTTGAGTTCTATAAACCTTCCATCATCAATCATGCACTCGATGGATCAGATTCTACGCTCAATAATAAAACTCAAACCGACCTATTGTTTAATGCTGGTATAGGTTACCAGCTAACAGAAAACATGAAATTAAAACTCCTATACTCTTCTACGCTGGTTAGACCTGACTTCCGTGAACTCTCTAAAATGGAATACTTTGATTACTACCAATCCATTTTCTGGGCAGGAAACAGCCAACTTCAAAAAACCAATATCCAACATTTTGATTTACGTTATGAATGGTTTAATCAATCAAATAGTCTTTTTTCTGCCACTTTATTTTATAAAAAACTTAAAAATCCTATGGAGCAAACATTGAGGCAAGGGGAACTAGTTTATGTGATGGTCTATGAACTTAACAATGCCAAAGATGCTTTTAATCTTGGTTTTGAATTAGAAGCAAGGCAACAACTAGCCCAGTCAGGATACTTGCAAAACCTTAAATTCTACGGTAACATAATGCTTCAATCAAGCCAAGTAAATGACGATAGAACTGGTAGAACTCAAAGACCTTTGCAAGGACAAAGCCCTTATCTAATCAATGCAGGAATTCTATTCTATGAACCTAAATCTCAAATTAATTTGGATATCTTTTACAATCATTTCGGTAAACAAATCGTTATTGTAGGTACCCCTGAAAAATTCAATAACCTCTACCTACTTCCAAGACATAAAATTGATATTCAGCTTAGTAGAGCTATTGGTAAATGGAATATAAAATTGGCTATTCAAGATATACTCAATCAACCTTATATCCGAAGACAATATTACGACATCGGCTTTTACCAAGATAATAAATATACCCGTTTAGCTACGATTTACTCACTAGCCTTGCAATACAAATTTTAATAGACATTTACATTCATTGAATATATCGAAACGTGAACGTTGAGTAATGTATCGAAACGTGAACGTTGAGTAATGTATCGAAACGTGAACGTTGAGTAATATATCGAAACGTGAACGTTGAGTAATGTATCGAAACGTGAACGTTGAGTAATGTATCGAAACGTGAACGTTGAGTAATGTATCGAAACGTGAACGTTGAGTAATGTATCGAAACGTGAACGTTGAGTAATGTATC
>CALLNY010000035.1 GCA_938005475.1 uncultured Bacteroidia bacterium
TCTGCTCGCTTCCTTTCTTCCTCTGCTCGCTTCCTTTCTTCCTCTAATAACTCTTGAACATGACTTATTTCATGTTGATATGTAGTTAAAATATTATTGAAATCATTGTATCTCTTTAAGCTGTTCATATATTCTCTTTGTTGATTTGTATTCAGTGCTCCATATTCTGCTAACTTCAATAATCTGATAAACAATCTCCTTTGTAAAGCAAGTGGAACCGTATCTAATACATGTAAATGCTTCAATAAAAACATCCAATTATCAAAATTAGTTTCTAATTCATCTTCCTTTTTCTGAAATTGGTCTAAATGAATTAAAATAATACCAAAATCTTCTATATAACTCTCATATGTCTTCTCATTTAGAATACGATAGGTTTCAATCACTCCCGAAGACCTATACAAACTACGCTCCAAAATGGCAATACTGTAAACCCCCTTGTAATTATAATTCCATTCCTCACCTTTTACACCCTGCTCCTGTATTAAACGCGAAACATAAAATAATATCCTTTTTTTAAAAAAAATTTGTGTAGCCCTTTGAACTTCAATAAGAAAATGTTCTCCCTTTTCATTGGTACAACACAAATCAATGATAGCTCTTCGCTCGTCTTCATTCTCTCCAACTATTTCAGTATTTTTGTAGCTTATTTCTTTTACTTGAACATTCTGAAACGCCATCACCGTATTCAAAAAATCTAAAAGGAATTCCTTATGCCTCTCGTTCGCAAAAATGAACTTAAAACCAAAATCCGTTAAAAGATTGATATATCTAGACATACAGCAAATATATTCTAAATTATGTCATCTATAAACTGTTATAATGATTATCATCATTCTCCTAATAACCTTAATAATACCACAAAGGTAAAAACTTCCAATTACTGCACCCTCAACCAATTCGTTCCATCGCTTACAAGCGTAATAGAACTATTAGGTAAAATGGTAGTGGATGAAGTTCCGTTCAAATCAGTATAAGATGAAATATTGGCAGTCAAATTATTTCTGTTCACAATGATATACATTCTATTTTTACAGGAACTTGCTGCGGGGAGCGTAATATTTCCACCAGTTCTATACACGATAAAATGGGTATGGTCTAAGGTTGTATTAACGTTTATTTTAGTGATGGGAGCGGCAAAAGAACCTGTTGTTTCTAAGGTAGAATGAAACTGTGCAGTGCCTACTTCTCCAATAGCGGTATAACCATTTTTGCTTCGTAGTATATTACTACCACCTGCACCATAAATAAAAAACCAGTTTTGTCCAGCGACTGGGGAATATCCCAAAGATGAGCGAAAAGTCTCATTTTCATAGAATTCGATACCAAAAGCACCTGTTGTAGAAGGACCATTCATAATGATAGTGGGATTATATGTAGACCCTGAACCAAATTGAAATTTACGGACTGGGGAGCCGACAAAACTGGTAGTACCAAATCCAATTTTTGCGTTCGTATCTGCATTAGCTTGCATACAAAGTGGAATATATGAAGCATCAGTCTCAGCGGCATCCATACTTACAAATTTATTTGATCCACCTTGCCACCCTACAAAAAGCCCCATAGATTCTACATCATTCGAACCTACATGAAAAACATTATGATAAGAGCCATGTGTTTTGTTAAAATTACTTCTTACATCTAATTTGTAAATAGGATTATTAGTACCAATACCCACATTTCCACTATTATTCACATATACTCCTTCACTACCTCCATCTCCTGAAAGCCAATTTCCATTTAATCGTATGTTCTGCGTAGCAATATGGTTTCCCAAATTATCACCAGAAGAAGTACTTATCAATGACCAATCGGAACCATTATAATAATAAAATCCTGGTGTTCCATTGGTTTGATATACCAAAAGACCTGTGGCAGGAGAAGCAATACTCGTACGCTGTGCCTGCGTCATACGTGGCACCAAGAACCCTTTATTCGTTGCCGATAATTCTAATATAGAACTTGCATGAGGTGTCGTAGTTCCAATACCAATTTGTGCAAGAACATTCAATTGCAATAAATGCAATAATGCTAATAAAAACGTAAAGATTATATTTTTCATTATTACTGATTTTATTTGCAATTATACGAAAGAATCAGAAATAAGTTGTTAGAGAAGTGTTAATAAATCAAAAATAAATAAAATCTTATAGTGTAAACGCAACAATCAAGGAAATTAAGCAAGGTGGTATGATAACCCATAATATGATTAAAGGATTTTCAGCAATAATACCAAAGAAAATTCCTGCTAAAAACGATATACCTATCATAATGAAAATAGATATCCATTTTTTCTTTTTTATAGACCAAATTTTATTCTTAAAAATCCAAAATAGTACAAGAAAACATAAGGCAATAATGATTAAATTTATTCCTGTGAGAATACTAAATATTGCCCATTCCATACTCAATTGGGGATAAAAATTTGAAAAAAGAAAAGCTCCTATTCCTAACAATAGGGATGTTAATGATATCCAAAAGAAAACTTTATGTGTACTAGGCTTTTCTTTTTTATTAGCCCCTTTTTGGCTTTTTTATTTTTAGGAGATTTAGTTTTTATCCCTCCTGAATTACTTGAATGCGAATAAGGATTTACATTACCATATATTAAAGAAGGACTAAAAAAACCCGAAAAATATGTTAAAAACAATGTTAGTAGAATAATTTTTAAAACACATTTCATAAAATTAGTTTCGGCAAAGATAGAAATTTTGATTTTAATGGAGCAAATAATAAGCCAATGCGAAGCATGTTAGACCTAAAAAGTAACCAGCAAGAATTTGCCAAATATCATGCGATTTTAAGTATATTCTTGCCCAAGCGACTTGTTGAGATAATACCAAAACAAGCAATATAACCCAGAAATTGAATTGAAAAAAAAATACTAAAAATATAGAAAAAGCCCCCATTCCTATCATATGTAAAGAAATTTTCCAAAAATAGGTTATCAGTAGAGCAAAAGCAGTTAAAAGAACAGAAGAAAGCGTAATCGCTTTTACAAAAAAAGCTTCTTTTTCGCAGAATAATATATAAAAAAGTACATTTCCCATCAAAGCAAAAGTTAAAGGTAATATTCTAAATTCTTTTGGAATAACCCATTTATGAATTTTAGGCATTTTAATACTTTTCAAATAAAGCCATGAAAAGAGAACAGGCAAAATCAAAAAAAATATCCAAATCCACCAAAAGTTTACAGGCTGATTTACTAAAACGGAAGCCATTAAAGCTTGTAACAAAGAGGGGTAAAACAAAATTGAAATTGTTTTAGCATAAAGGTTTATCCCTCTTAAAATGGTCATTTTCTTTAAATTAGGAATTATTTGATACTAAACTTTTAATCGCTTCTTTTTCAAAAGTAAGTTTAACATGATTATCCACCTCTACTACGACTGTCCTGTCCTCAATTTGAACAATTTTTCCATGTAAACCACCCACGGTTATAATTTTATCCCCTTTTTTGAGGTTTTCCCTGAATTGTTTTTCTTTTTTGATTTTTTGCTGTTGAGGGCGTATCATAAAAAAATAGAAAATAATCATAATACCACCAAACAACAGCAGATTACTTAATAAATTTGGTCCTTGTTGTGTTTGCGCTTGTAAAAAAATCATGTTGCAAAACTATATCAAAAATACCTTTTTACCAAACAAATCTAACCAAAAAAAAGCCGCTTCTATGAAAAAGCGACTTTCATTTATTTAAAATTTAAAGACTTAAGCTAAATTTACCTTTCTTCAAAATGAATTTCTACTTCGTAGCCATCTTGACTTAAGGTGTACTTATTATTTGTTAGGGTAACCGTTTTAGGATTAAAGGTAAAAGATTTCATCGTTGTTTGGTAGGTATTGACAGAAGGATTAGGCACCAAATTGACAGTAAAATCATTATCCACTATATTAAATTGATAATTTTGGTCAGTTACACGAATCCATTGTTGAGCATAATTCCAGGTTAGAGGTAATTGAGATTGTGTAACATCATTGTATGTACCCAAATTTAGGTTCCATGTATTATCTGTAGTTTTAAGGGTGATTGTTAAGTCAGGTTCAGGACCATTACCTGGCAATGGAATCGGAAAACCTGTTAAAGTAGTATCCCAAGTACCACCTTGAGGAGGCGTTGCAGGGAAGGATTTTAAAATAATTTTTGTAATAAAGCGGTCTTTTGGAGGTTCTTTTACGTTGATAACAACAGAAGCTTTATCCCATTTTTTATCTTTTTTGGATTTAGCTGTCATGGTAACCAGATAACTACCAGGAGTATTATAGGTCTGACTCACTGAATTACCATCTGCTTTGCTTCCATTACCAAAATCCCAACTTACGGTTTGTGCATCCGTTGCACAAGACGTAAAATTAACCGTTTCTCCTACTGAAATGTTTGTTTTATCTACTGTAATACACGCAGTAGGTTGTTTTTTACATGATACCATCACAAGAGATGGAATTATTAACATTAAAACAAGAACTTTTTTCATATAATTAAAAACTCCACAAAATTAAAATTAAAATTAATATTTCAAACGAATTACATTCGTAAATTTTGAAAAATCAATACTAAAAAACTGCTTCTAATTGATTTTCAAATACTTGTATTGCAATTTTTTTTATTTCTTTACCTTTGGATTTGATTTGTTTTAAGTATTGTATATTCCTTGAAGCGGCGTAATACCATCTTGCGTAGTAAGGCTCCCTTAAATCACTAATTATTACACCTCCCCATACTGCGGCATGAACAAATTTGTGGTTACCTAAATATAATCCTACATGCGAAATATATCGGTTCCACCCTATTTTGAAAAATACTAAATCTCCTTCTTTTAAATCAGATTTATTGACGTGGAAGCGAGGGTCATATTGGTCATAAGCCGTTCTTGGCAAATCGAATCCATACAATGAATCACACAATAAACCCGTAAAACCAGAACAATCAGTGCCCCATTTAGATTTTCCTCCTAGAACGTATCTTGTATGATACCATCTTTTGATAAAAGCATAAAGCTCTATATCACTTTCGGCTTCATTTAAATCTATCTGAAACTTATTCCAATAAAATTCTTTTAGTATTTCAAAACGAGTTTTAGGTTTTTTTGTATAAAGGCTATCAAAAGGCTCTGAATAAACAAAATTACTGCATGCATTGAAAATCAAAATCAATAATAAAAATCGCATTTCTAATTAAAAACACCGCAAAGTTATAGTAATTATTCAATTAATCTATTATTCAAGATAATTTTTTTTGTTAAAACTAATTAAAAAATTTATATTATATTGTTTTTCAATACATTAACATGATAGATATTGATAACGAAAGTTATATTATTAGTTCTGACTTTTTAATGGATATAAAATGGCTTCTGCATAATTTTTCCAGGATAGTTTTTCGGCAATTTTTTGTATATTATTTCTATCTATTGGATTTTCAATAAAATAATTCATTACACGAGCCATATCTTGAATATTACCAGGTTCAGCAAGATAACCATTATTCCCTTCTTGAATTGTTTCAGGAAAATGACCTACCCTTGTAGCTAAAACTGGTAATAAAAAATTATAGGACAAAGATTCGACACCTGAAGGCGTAGCATTCTCATAAAAAGTTAAAATACAATCACTTACCTGAAAAAACTTATGTACTTCCTCATTAGGTATAAAACGGTTAAATACTTTTACAAAATGCTGTATTCCTAACTGTTCAATTAGTTTTAAAGGTTGATAATTTTCTTCTTCGTTGTCTGTTTTTTTGAGTAGAATTTTTTTAGCAAGCCTAAAAAAAAATTTTTTTATACGAGTACCCCACTGCTTTTCATCCAGAGTATTCCAAAAAGATTCTCCTGCAATAATCAAAGAAACATCTTTTCTTTGTTTTAACAGTTCCGCAAAAGCAGGTATGACCCAATGTAAGCCCTTATATTTTCGTATAAACCCAAAAAATAGAAACACATGTTCATTCAACCCCATTTCCTTTTTGATTTTTTCCTTATTAAAATGAGGATTAGGTTGAAAAAGGTCATAAATTGGGTGATATAATTTAATAATAGTAGGTTGATTCTGCATTCTACTGCCGCTTTCAGTAATTTGGAATTTTTTATTTGGAAATAGTTTTTGAAGTTCGTTAGCAGTTTTATAAGCATGTACAATAAAGGTATTCACATTTTTTAGGCCCAATTTTGTACAAAATTTATCTATGGCACTTGCTTCTTTTTGCTGAACTAGATGTAAATCAAAAATAATTTCCATGTTAGGATTATGCTTTTTTAGACTTTTTACTATAAATCCCAGCGGAATTCCCTGTAAAGCAATTGCCCATTGAAAAATCACTATTTTAGGATTTATCTCTATAATTCTCTTCACAGTTTTTTTCCAAGTAAGAGGATTATTATAGTTCGTTAGATATTCCACCGATATATTGGTATTATTTAAAAAATTTTGTTTAGAATTTCTATCAATAAAATCTCTTGGAATAATAGCAGGGTATTGTTGTCTCCAAGAAATGATAAAGATTTCAGTATTAGGCTGTTCATACAAAGCTTTAGCAAGTGAAGTGTTATAATTGGAAATACCTCCTTTGAATTGGGGACCTGGTCCGAATAGTACGATTTTGTGTTTCATTGAATAATTTACAAAGATAGAAAATTTTTGATTGGCTATAATCATGTTACAAAAAGGAATTTTTTTCCAATAATATTGCTATTGTCATAAATAATTTTGTAGCATGAAAAAGTTAAGTATTAAGAATTGGACAGTTGAAGAGAGACCGCGAGAAAAATCGTTAGAAAAGGGAGTTAGTAGTTTAAATGATGCGGAGTTATTAGCGATTTTGATGGGTTCAGGGAATCGTGACCTTTCTGCGGTAGATTTAGCAAGGGTTATTCTTACCAAAATGAGTTTAGAGGAAATAGCAAAAGCTTCTATACAAGAGCTTTGTGAACTACCGGGGATAGGTTTAGCGAAGGCTACCACGATTTTAGCGGCTTTTGAACTAGCTAAACGTAAAAATGAGCGTTATTATAAAAAGCAATTGTTTAATTCTGTTGAAACCGCTGGTTTATTTTTTAAAAATAAATTACAAGACTTAGACCATGAACAATTTTGGGTTGTATATCTTAATAATGCGAATGAGTGTATTCATGAGGCGATGATAGGGAAAGGAGGGATCAGTAGCTCCTCTGTTGACCCCAGAATCATTTTCAAAATCGCATTAGAGCATTCTGCTACTTCTATCATCATTGCGCATAATCACCCTGCCGGTTCATTAGAGCCTTCTAAAAACGATATGAGTATCACTCAAAAAATTAAGCAGATGGGCATTTTAATGGATATTCGTCTATTAGACCATATTATTGCTTCCAAATTTGGATATTATTCTTTTTTGGAAAGTGGTAAATTATAAACTTCTTTACTTTATGGATAATAAATAGATGGTTAATGCGGTCATTCCTAACGTTCGTAGTAACATATCTTTGTGAATCCATTCTAAATTTTCCGAATCCGTGTTCATAATTTTTTGATGCTCTAATGGGATTATAGGTATCGTACAATTAGTGTTACTAGGTTTAAAGGTTAAATTAGTATCATATATTGTTAGGTAATTTTCAATGATAGTCCATATTTTTTTTTGTTCTTTGGGATAATACCACCCCATAAAATCCGTAAGATAATTTAGTTGAATGCAGTAGTCATTAGAAGATAATGGAATTTTCAAGTCCTGTTGGTCAGACCATAAGAAAATAAGATTGTAATGAGAGTTCCACTCAAAATTTTGAAAGGCTTTTGCTAGATCTAACAATAAAAAAGCAGGAATTACACTGGAAAGTAAAGCTTTACTACAAGAATTAGCCCTCCATGTGCATAATACATAAAGATTTTTGGATTTTCCATAGTTTTTTTCCCATTTCCATATCTTAACATTTTGATATTGAGTTTTTTGTTTTATGATGATACGAATGAATTGCTGTGGGTATTTTTGTAAAGACTCCAATAAAAAGAAACCATCATCTTGTGATAAACCTAATATGGGTATTTTGTAATTTCCCGTATATTGGTAACAGGGCACAGAGTTTCCATTTTTTATGATTAGAATAAGTCCAAGAATTCCTGATCTTTTAGAAGCTTCGATGTAAGTATAGAAATCCGTTTGTTCTAATTCAATGACCAAAATTTTACCGATAATCTGTTTTTTTCGTTTAGTGAAATCTTCAATATGAAAGTTTTTAAAATAAATTAAAGTTGACTGAACTTCCATTTGTTGATTTTTCATTTGAAAGTTAATAACGGGGATTTCTATTTTTCTATTCGGTATTAAAGGGTTCTGTATTTCTAGATAAAGGCTATCTTCTGATAGTAAGGAGATTTTCTGCTTGATAATATTTTGGTGTATATTTAGATGATAATCTGAACAAAGTTTTAGGAAAAAATTATCTGCTTTCATTTTTTCAGTAGCATTGCTCCAAGATTCAATAGTTTGGTCAAATTCTTGAATATTTTCGTAGACATCAGCATTTTTCAGCGTATGAATTCTAAGCATTTCTAGGCTTTTGCCAAGCGGATTATCTTGCGTTTTACAACTATTAAGAATCAATAAAAGTAAAAAAAAAGTTATTCTTCCCAACGATAAAGTATGGTTGTTTTAAAGGATTTAGGATTTTGAACGCCTAGATAATCTAAAACTTTTTCAGTTACTTCAAGAATAACATTAGAGTTAGATTTTTTTCCTACGACTTCTACGAACACGGAACGCCCTGTCACTAAATGGGTAACTTCAATTAACTTACCCACAGGAACGACATCATGAAGACATTCTAATTTATGTGGATTTAATAAAGGATTTTGGGATACTACGATCTCGCCGATTTCGCTTACCTCATAGTATTTTTTGTTTTTCTTTTTATCGAAACTCGGATAAGCAAAAGCCGTTGGAGGCAATTGATTAAGTTTTTCAGGTTCTCTTGGCTTTATGTCAGTTTCAAGTACGGCAGGGACATAATCATTTTCAGGAACATTTTTCTCTATTTTGTAGCCTACGATTAAAGATTTTCCTTCGGGCAGAGTAAAGTCTTTAAGGTCATTCCATTCAATAATTTGTTTGATAGAAACCTCATATTTTTTGGAGATAGAATATAGATTATCACCATGAGCAATAACATGTTTAATAGGAACTTTTTCATTGAGAATAATTTTCCTACGTGGAATTTTAAGGATTTGCCCGACCTCAATATCATAATTAGGTAGGTTATTAGCTTCACGGATTTCAAGGGTTGTAACATCATATTTTTGGCTTATTTTGAAGATCGTTTCGCCTGCTTCCACTTTGTAAAGAAGGAAAACAATACCGTTCTCAACGATTTGCCCGATAGAGTCATAGGGATTTAGTTTTTCACGGAAGTAAAAGCATAGGGGTTGTGATGAGTATAAAGCGGAATTGCTTTCTGCTTTTAGGACAAGAAAAAACAGAAAAAAAGCCCTAAAAAGAGCGAAGCCTGTAACAGCATAAGCCTTACGAAGGATAAAAGTAAAAAATGCTAAAAGATTTTGTTCCCAAGATATTCGATTAGAAATCATTTATTTATTCACTACTTGTTTAATTTGTGAAAAGAAATCTTTCACATCCTTTTGCATAGGAAGTATATCTTCGGGTAATATTTTCTCATGCGTTTCAATCAGTGTTTTCACTAAATGATTATTTTTATTGATATTTTGATAGGCATAAAGGATGAAAGGCATTCGGTAAAATTGGAGTTTTCGCAGTAAGTGATTTGGAATGTTTCCTTTTAGAGCTTTAAGTTCGTTAAATTGCCATGTATTTGCACTTTGGATAAGTAGTTCGTAGGGTTTATCGGGAACTTCAAAGAATAATTTTTTAGTAAGACCTATGATATTCCAATGATTTATCATGGTTCTCATTATATCGTTATCAAAAGAAGCAAGCGTATAAACGGGAAACTTAAATGCGTTGTGTTGTAAGATAAGATAAAAGAACCAATTTGCTCGGTCAATAACTTTATTTTGTGAAAAAGGAAAGCTCAAACGAGTTCTAATTTGATGATGTGAGAAAAATAATTCATTTTCAGATAATTGTACATGTAGGTTTTGTTCAATTTCGTCTTTTGAAATATTTAAATTTGGAAAAAAAATATTTTGTAACCATACGTTGTACCAGACAGCATTCATTCCTTCAAAATAAATAATTTTGACATCTGTACGGTGTTGGTTAATGATTTGATTGTAAAGCAGATAGTAGTAAATATTTTCATTATTGATAAATAGTATAGCGTTTTTTTCTAATTCGTTTAAGGTATTTCGGGACATTTCAGAAAGGGTTTTGTAGAAATAGTTTTTAGACATTTCTTCAAAAGCCCATTTCATGGAATCAATTTTATTGTAATTCCAATAGGAAAGAGCAAGTCTTCCCCATACGTTAATGTACATAGCATCGGGTTCGTAAGATAAGTCAGATAAATCATTAACGGGAAGGAGTTGTAGTGTTTTTTGATACGTTTCAGCTAATTGAAAAGCATGATTTTTTTTAAAATTTTCAACATTTTCAAATTCGTGACAATACATTTTTTGGTAGGTCAATGCTAAGCGGTACCAAGCTTCAGCAGATTGAGGTTTTAGTTCAATAGCTTTTTTGAAAGCATTCTCCGCTTGTTTTAATTGTTCATAAGAAGTTCCAGCATATTCATGTTTGCCAGCTTCTATCCATTGTTCGAAAGTTTGGGAATAAAGACCGTGACTACACAAAATCACGAAAGTAAAGGCTACGTTAAAAAATAGGCTTCTTTTTTTCATTTCTAATAAGATACAAAGTTACAAATTTTTCGTAAAATCAATCTTTAAGATACTCTGATATTTTCAAATCAAGCATCGACTCTATTTTAGAGTCAGGTATACCTTCTAATCTCAATTTTAAAATTAGATTTCTAACTCTATTTTTCTCTTGCTCTGCCTTTTGCTTCTCTTGCTCTGCTTTTTGTTTCTCTTTCTCTAATTTTTGTTTCTCTTTCTCTAATTTTTGTTTCAACTTTTCTGTTTTCGCTTTCAGTTCTATTATCTCTCTATCTTTCTCTCCAAACATCTCCTCGTATGCACTCTGTAAATATTTCTCCTTCTCCATTTTTTCTCTAATTTCATTGTTTGAACCCGCTCGCTCTAATCTCGCTATTATCAACCTGATATCCTCCTCATTAGAAACCTCCTCTAATCGCAGTATCTTATTCTCATCTGTTTGATGTTCCTGATTAAAAATCTCTAATAACTCCGTAAGTTTCGTTCTTAATACCAACTTCAATCTCGGAACTTGTATAACATATGTATTATGAGATAACTTCTCTATAAAATCACTCGTCCGCTGAATTATCTTGTTATAATAGATATCCCTATAAATTCTTTCGGATAAAACCACCGGCGCATCTAAATCCGGTATTTTAAAACCTAAAATGTATATCGTTATAATTGGTAAACTATCTTTCTGATAATGTCTTGCTAAATAACCCCTAAATCTCAAAATATCTGCATGATAACTCCTGTTTGACTTCTGAATTTCTATAAGAACTTTTGACTTTGTACCATCTGACTCCTCAATCTCTGCCACAAAATCAAGCCTTTGTATTAATATCGGTAAGTCCTCCGTCTCATATGGAACCTCTTGTGATAAAACCGTTATATCCGTAATTCTTTTATCTATAATTATACCTATAAAACGTTTTGCCACCTCAAGGTCCTCCATCATGTATTTAAAAACAGCATCATAAATCGGATTTGCTATATATACCATCTTGATTTAAAAAAAGCCAATTTCTTTTAAACCTTTTAAAGCATTTTCTTGTAGTCGAGAGTGAATGTTGGAATAATCTTGCTTATAGAAAGTCTTCCCTGTTAAAGTTTCATATAATTGAATATAACGTTCAGAAACTTCTTGAACAAAATCATCAGCCATAACTGGGGGTTCTTTTCCTTCTTGGCCTTGAAAACCATTTGACATAAGCCATTCTCGAACAAATTCTTTTGAGAGTTGTTTTTGAGGCTCGCTCCTTTTTTGTCTTTCATCAAAACCATCTAAATAAAAATATCGAGAAGAGTCAGGGGTATGAATTTCATCAATGAGATAGATTTTATTCTCGTAATATCCGAACTCATATTTTGTATCTGCGAGGATAAGACCTTTAGATTTAGCCATATCAGCACCTTTATGGTAGAGATTTAATGCATAATGCTTGATTTCTTCTAATTCAGAGGAAGATAAAATTCCCATTTTAATGATTTCAAGCTCTGATATATCCTCGTCGTGTCCGATAGTAGATTTGGTAGCTGGGGTTAAGATGGGTTCGGGGAAGGGGTCATTTTCTTTCATTCCATCGGGTAATTTTACACCGCAAAGTTCTCGTTTCCCAGATTTATATACGCGCCAAGCATGCCCACATAAGTACCCGCGTACTACCATTTCAATAGGAATCCTTTCACAATAAAGTCCGATACTTATGTTAGGATCAGGAACGGATAATAAATAGGATGGACATATTGCTTCCATGTTTTGGTGAAAATATGCCGCCGTTTGATTCAATACTTGCCCCTTAAAAGGTATAGGATTAGGTAAAATCACGTCAAACGCTGATATTCTATCTGTAGAAACTATCACTATCACTTGTTCGTTAAGGATATAGGTATCTCTTACTTTCCCAGTATATTTTCTGACTTTCCCCTCAAATTGTAACTCAGACCCCTTTAAGTACATTTTTATATTAGAGTTTATGAACAACTATAAAACGAATTGATTTAAGGTTAGTGAGCATAGTCGAACTATAGATAATTTAAAATTATGGAGTTGAGCAGCAATAAGAATTACGAGATGTTTAAATCCGAATTTATAATTTCGAATTCTGTCTTTAACTACCTTGAGGGATTTTAAATGAGCAAAAACATGTTCAATTTTTACTCGTAACCCATTATGCTTTTGATTTTCACGCTTTTGTTCTTCTGTTAATGATTTTCCTTTCGGCTTTTTTTGAGGCGTTTGTACCGTAATAAAAGGGTGTTGATAACCATAAAAACCTAAATCTCCTCGCAATTTTATGCGTTTATTACTGTGTATTTCCTCTAATAATCTTTTATCATGTATCCTTCCCTCAACTGTACTAGATAGGTAAATTACTTGTCTATGCTTATCTACTATCATAAGATTTTTTACTGTATGTGCTTTTTTTTTC
>CALLNY010000036.1 GCA_938005475.1 uncultured Bacteroidia bacterium
ACTATATGAGAATTTTTAAAAAACAAAAAAATTTTAATTGATGTTAGAAAGTTTAAAAATTGTTATGTTGGAGCAAGAAATACAAAACTTATAGAAAATAACCTATCTTTGCAGAAAGAATAATATGCGTATCCTTAATCCACTTTATGATTGGGCTTTTAAGTACTTGATGGATAACAATGAAATAGCAAAGAAATTTTTAAGTATACTCCTCAAAAAGAACGTTATCCATCTTGAAAACCGTAACATAGAACTTCCTTTACTCAAAGAAGGAAATCCTTTCCTTTCCCGTTTTGATTTTAAAGCCATCATTGAAACCGAAAATAACCAACATGAAACCGTACTCATAGAAATACAAAAATACATAAGATACGAACCTATTAAACTAACTATAGTTTCAGAATGATCGGCGTAACTAAATGATTGTGGCCTCTGTACGGCAACGCCTATTTAGTCGCTTTTTAGTAAGTTTATTGAATAGTTCTGTGAACTTACAATCCGGAGCATAGCAGCAAAATGAGTACTAAAATGACAGTAGCTCAATAGTTAACTATTGTCTTCAAATTTTTTTAATTTTTTTTGAAACATTATTGCATTTACAAAAATAGTGATTATTTTTGCAACATTGTTGCATTAATATAAAAATTTAAAATGATTCTCCTTCAAAACGTTCATAAAAGTTTCAAAGGACAGAAAGCATTAGATAATCTGTCAATAGAAGTGAAGGCCGGAGAAATATACGGACTATTGGGCGCCAATGGTGCCGGTAAATCCACTACATTGAACCTGCTCTTAGGGTTTTTAAAGCCTGACGCAGGAGCGATATCCATTGATAGCAAAAACGTTGTAAACTGTAATATGATTGGCTACATCCCTGAAAACGTGAACCTGTACCCATATTTAAGCGGATTGGAAAATCTTGATTACTTCTGCAAATTAGCGGGTTTGAAATACAGCAAAACAGAGTTGTACCGGTTTTTATTGGAGTGCGGGTTACAAGCAGAAGCCCATCATCAACGAACTGAAACCTACTCGAAAGGAATGCGACAAAAAGTGGGCATTGCTATTGCCTATGCCAAAAAAGCTAAGGTGTATCTTTTAGATGAACCTGCCAGCGGCTTAGACCCCTTAGCAAGCAATGAGCTTTCAGAATTGCTAAAAAAACTGGCCTCTGATGGTGCTACTATCCTGATGGCTTCGCACGATATATTCCGGGTGAGAGAAACCTGTAACCGAATAGGAATATTAAAGCATGGCAAACTAGTGAAAGAACTCCATGCAAACGAAGTAAGCTCAAACGAACTGGAAAGTATCTATCTTAATTTTATGCACAATTAAGTCATAACCCGATGATAGAAATTTTTTTAAACGAATGGAAGGGCTTTTACAGAAATCGTTTGATGGCTGTCGTGGCTTTACTCTTTGTCGCTTCTCTTGCATTAGTTACGTGGTTGGGAGTTGTACAGAATCAAAAACAAATAGAAAGCCAATTAAAAGCTCATCGTCATATTCGGGCGCAGTGGGACGAATTGGAGACCATGAATCCGCATAAAGCGGCTCACTTTGGTAGCTATGCTTTTAAACCTAACACCATACTCAACAGTTTAGATGAAGGCGTTAACGCAGTAACAGGCAAAGTGTTGAGATTAGAGGGACACACGCAACATGACCTCGTCTACTCCGAAGCATCCCAATCGCTTTTAGTTTCAAAGTTTGGCAAACTAATGCCCTCGCTGTTATTTCAATTTGTAATTCCTCTGTTCTTAATCTTTTTGGCATTTAATACCTACGCAAAAGAACGAGATAGCGGCAGATTAAAATTACTACTCATTCAAGGTACTAGTTTACAAAAAATACTTTTCAGTAAAATTTTAAGCATATGGATAATAGGCGTTTTATGCCTAATAATAAGTATATTAACACAAGTAGTTTTTAATGGCAATGCGTTTCATGCAGACTTCCCACTTCGAATGATTTTGATGATATCAAGCTACAGTTTATACTATCTCATAATCACTACGTTAACCGTATTGTTATCTGCCATATTTAGCAGTGCTTCGGTTTCCTTATCCACTACCATTGCGATTTGGGTTCTCTGGACGATTTTTCTTCCCAAGATTGTGGGGAATGCAGTTGAAAAATTATCGCCTCTGCCAACAAGAGTGGAATTTCAAAAAGCAATGGACGAAGACCGTTCAAAAGGCATTGATGGACACAATCCTTCAGGAGAAAGAAAAAAAGAACTGGAAAAAGAAATATTGGCGAAATACAAGGTAGATAGCCTTTCTCAACTTCCTATCAATTTTGATGGTATCGTGATGCAAGCAGATGAAGAATATGGGAATATGGTATGGGACAAGCATTTTGGTAAATTATATCAACAAATGCAATCTCAAAAAAGGAATTATCAATTCAGTGGAATTATCAATCCTTTTGCTTCACTCCAAAATTTAAGTATGGGTGCAGCCGGTACTGATATGTTTCATCACTTGGATTTTTTAAAGCAAGCGGAAGAATATCGCAGAGTTTTTATCAAAACATTAAATGATAAAATGGCGTATGGCGGTTCTAAAACAGGCGATTGGGACTGGAAAGCCGATAGCGAGTTCTTTAAATCGGTTAAAGATTTTGAATACAAGCCCATCTCCATAAAAACAATATTCCCCAAATACCTTACTGACATCCTTGTGCTTGTATTGTGGGCTGTAGTGATGCTTACTCTTGTTAATTATACATCTAAACGAATTTCAATACTATGAGCGCATTAAACATATTTCTATTTGAATTTAAACACTTTAGCCGAAGCAGAGATAAGGTTTTAGCTTATATGTTCTTTGTATTGGCTTGTATTTATGCCTTGTATAATGGTTTTAGTCTTTACAATAAACAGCAAGCTACCATATCAAGCATTGAACAAAAAAAACAAGAAGATATTTTGAAAATTAAAAGCTGGTATGACGAAGGCAAAAAAGGACCTGAAGACCGTCCCTGGATAGATATTACCAATCCTTCTTGGGCTTTGTGGAATGCCCCTACTTATACTATTAAACAGCCTTCGCCCTTATTGCCGTTAGGAATTGGACAAGCCGAACAATACGGCTTTTATAAAAAAATTACCAACTGGAGTTCAACCTATGATAATGACATGGTGGAAGAGTTGGCAAATCCCGAAAGATTAGTAAACGGCAATATAGACTTTGCATTTTTAATCTTGTTTTTGTTGCCATTGTTATGGATTATACTTACTTACAACATAAACGGTTTTGAAATAGACTCCCATTTCAATAAGTTAATTGCCATTCAAATCCGAAATACAAAATCATGGATTTTAGCAAGATTAATGTTTTATGTGTTATTGTTATGGCTTACGGTAACGATTTTCATGCTTGTTGTTGGGGTGATAAATGGCAGCGTTGTTTCCTACTCAAAACTATTTTCTTTGATATTTTTAGCAACAACTTACTTGTTAATTTGGGCATTAATAAGTCTTGTTATTATCCTTAAAAGTAAAGGAAGCAGTTTTCAGGCATTTACGATGATAAGTGTATGGTTGGTATTTTGCGTTATTATTCCCGGAGCATTGCATCTGTATGCAAGCATTCAATATCCCCCCAATCTGATGACAGACTACTTAGACACCAATAGAAAAGAAGCCAACGAAATATATGAATTACCCCTTGATACCTTAGCAAAGCGCATCGTAAACCTCTACCCTGAATTGGTAAAAACACAACACGGTCAAGATAGCGTAGCGGACGAACTAATCGTCAATAATACAGTAAGAGCCATTAACAATCAAATGAACAAAAAGACGATTGAAAAAATTGAACAGGAAAATGAGAAAAAAAATGAATTGATAAAAACATCCTATTGGTTTAATCCCGTAAGTTTTTTCCAAAACAAATGGAATAGTATAACTGAAACCGATTACTATGCCTATAAAGCCTACCGGAAAAATGTTCAAAAAGCCATTGACAAAAAAATGGAACTACTTGTATTGGAATGTTGGGACAAAAGAAAAGTAGATAAATCAACATACGAAAATTATTTGCAATTATTAACCAAATGAAAACTCTTATCACGCAAAACTGGGCTATAGGTGCTACCCAAGAAGTATTGAATCAAATACATGAACAGGATGTTAACATTGCGATTTACAATAGAGATATAACATCTTTAAACGATGAAATTTTATCGCTTATCAATCAAGATTTTGAAGTTTTTGTCTATGGAGACAAAAGTGAAATTCTGAACGTGCTTGAAAAAGAGCTTAATCAATATCCTGATTTCTTAAAGGATATTGGCTCGTTACTCCATGTTTTTGAAGAAATATCGCGAGCCAAAACTTTCAAATTATTGCTGGCTACCATCAATACCAATATGTGCAGGCGTTTTCACACTGATGTAAACGATTTGCGATTGCTCTGTACCTATTATGGTCCGGGCACTTTGTGGCTCAAAGAAGAAAATGTGAACAGAACGGCATTAGAAACCTGTAAAGACAACGAGTGCATTGTATTAAATCCCAATGATATACAACAAGCTGCCACAGGTGCAGTTGTACTCCTTAAAGGTGCTATCTACCCTGTTAAAGGCACAAAAGCCATAGTACACCGCAGCCCTACGATAGAAGAAAGCGGTGAAAAAAGATTATTGCTGCGAATAGATACCCATGAGTTTCTAAACTTTAATTCTCAAACATTTGAAGAATGCGGTGTTTAACAGTATATCAAAACCGAAAAAATCTGGAAACGCAAAAATTCATTTCGCTACATGGTGAAAACATTTTAAATAAGACTATTCAATAGTTTCAAAAAATATGGCAACATCAAAAAAATTACCCGTAACTGTATTAAGCGGCTTTTTGGGCGCAGGTAAAACCACTCTTTTAAATCATATACTGCACAACAAAGAGGGGTTGAAAGTAGCCGTTATAGTAAACGATATGAGTGAAGTAAACGTGGATGCACAGATCGTAGAGCGTGAAAATGTGCTTTCACGAACCGAAGAAAAATTAGTAGAAATGAGCAACGGTTGTATTTGTTGCACATTACGTGAAGACCTGATGGTGGAAGTTGAAAAATTAGCAAAAGAGGGCAGGTTTGATTATTTGCTGATAGAAAATACCGGTATAGGCGAACCTGTCCCGGTAGCACAAACCTTTTGTTTTGTAAGTGAAGACGGAACTATTGACTTATCACGCTTTAGTTATATTGATACTATGGTAACAGTAGTGGACTGCCTCAACTTTTTCAAAGATTTTGGAACCAATGAATTATTGATGGATCGTAACCTTACCGATATAGAAGGCGATTACAGAACCATTGTAAATTTACTAACCGATCAAATTGAATTTGCTAATGTCATCATTTTAAATAAAACCGATTTGGTAGATAAGCATACGGTTGGTTTACTTAGAGCTACACTACAAAAACTTAATCCAAGTGCTAAAATTATCGAATCCGAATTCGGGAAAGTTAATCCGAAAGAAATAATAAACACTGGCTTATTTAATTTACAGGAAGCAGAAAGTTCTGCTGGATGGCAAAAAGAGCTGGAAGGAGGTGTTCATACTCCCGAAACGGAAGAATACGGAATCTCATCTTTTGTTTTTAGAAACAGAAAACCATTTCACCCGGAGCGGTTTTGGAAATATTTAAATGAGCAATATCCTGGAAACATCATCCGAGCAAAAGGACTTTTTTGGTTAGCATCACGCCCCAATGACGCTATTAATTTTAGCCAGGCAGGAGGATCCTTAAGAATAGAAAAAGCCGGAGTTTGGTGGGCAAGTATGCCTTTTGGAGAAAGAATTCGTTACCAATCATTTATTGACCATAAAGATTACATAGAAAGCAAATGGGATAAACAATGGGGCGACAGAATGAATGAACTTGTTTTTATTGGGCAAGATATGGATAAAGAACAAATAATCGAAGACCTTGAAAAGTGTTTGTTACAAGAAAATGAAATAAAATTATTTACCCAAAAAATTTGCTTTAATGACCCATTTCCCCAAAATATTTAAACAATTTTATACTTAACCGGTAGAACATGGAACCCAGTAAATTCTTGGGCTGTCGTGCAACTGTGATTTTTCTTAGGAGGATAAGCCAGATATATAGGAATAGATTTTTGGTCTAAATATCACGAGTGCTTTGAATTAAACTTATTTATTCTATAAGGGAATTATCATGTTTGATCAAACCCTTTCCATTATTATATTTTTGAGGGCATGAACCCATTCTGGTTCAGCGTTCAAGGAGTGTACTAAGGTTAGGGTATCACCTCCATATTCTTTAAAAATTTTGGTATATTCGTGTCCAATTTCAATAGTAGTTTCCAGACAATCTGCCACAAAAGCCGGGGAGAAAACCAATAATTTTTTTATTCCTTTTTTTGCAAGTTGAATGATAGTGGGTTCTGCATAAGGTTCTATCCATGGGTCCTTTCCTAAACGAGATTGAAATGCTACTGAATAATTTGTAATATTTAATGATGCGGCAATTCTACGGGTAGTTTCATAACAGGTAGCTTCGTAGCAATAATAATTTTCTTGGTTCCACTGGTTTTTACAAAAATGTTCTTTACATAGTTTTCCATCTTGGTATGTTTTGTCAAGGTGTCGTATAGGCAAACCATGATAACTGAACAAGACGTGGTCATAATTTTGAGGTTGGTATTTTTTGCCTATGTGGGTCCAAGCTTGAATAAAATGGGGATTATTAAAGAATTGAGATACTACCTGAAATTCAGGAATGACGTTCCAGCGAGATAAATATTTTAGGGTGTTTTGGAGAGCGGAGCCAGTTGTAGAAGAGGCGTATTGCGGAAATAAGGGGAGAATAACGAGTTTTTGGTAAGCTTGTTTTTCCATCGATAGTAAAACTTTGGGTATAGAAGGTTCTTGATAGCGCATAGCGAGATGAACACCAAATTCTTCGCCAAGTGCATTTTGTAATGCTTCTTTTAAAACTCTACCATGAATTAACAGAGGAGACCCCTCCGCTTTCCACAATTTTTGATAAGCCTTTGCAGATTTAGGAGAACGAAATGGTACGATAATCAAATTCACCAATAAAGCCCTAACTACGGAATTTATATCCAAAACTCTACTATCATTTAAAAATTGAGTTAAGTATTTAGCGACATTCCAGGTAGATGGACTTTTAGGGGTCCCCAAATTTAATAATAGGACGCCTATTTTAGGTTTGTTTACCATTCTTACGTAAATAAAAAATCATATCTGTAACAGGTAAATCCTGCGTATAGTTCTTTAGACAAAGTACAATTTGTCCTCGGTGATAAGAAGAGTGATTGAAAAGGTGAGTTAAAATCTCGTAAATAGAGTTAGTAAATGTTTCCCCTTTCAAATTTTGGTAAGTGACAGGTTGTTGAAAATTTTCGGTATTTTGGAGGAAATGCAGAAGCTCATCTTGGTTTTCATGCATCTGCAATTTACATTCTTCCAATCGAAGTACTTGCCATGCATTGGTAAGAGTAGATTGCTGATTAAGCCTTTGTAACCATAGGGCTTGAGCGGAAAGAATATGACTAAAAAGTTTTAAGATTTGCTGATCATGAATAGCATATCTTTCAATTGCTTGTAGGATTTGTTCATTAGCCCAAGCTTCGTATTGAAAAAAAGTCAAGAAATGGGATTTCATACCGCAAAAATAAGCGATTACCTAATGAGGACCCAAAAAAATATCAAAAAAATAAAAAAATTCTTGACAATAAAAAAATTTCTCTATAATTTTTGGTAACACGTTTTAATTTGTTCAAAGATATTAAAAAGTTAGTTTATTTACTATTAGGATTAGGGTTAAGCATGGATGCGTTAGCCCAGAACGTAGGGATAGGCACGGCAACGCCAGACCCATCAGCAAGATAAGACATAACCGATGCGAATCGTGGAATTTTAATTCCGAGGGTAGAATTAAGTGCGACGAACGTTGCGGCTCCTGTAACGGGTCCTGCGGCGAGCTTATTGGTTTACAATACAGCAACAGCGGGAACTTCACCTAACAATGTGTGGCCAGGATATTACTATTGGGATGGTAGCAAATGGGTGAGATTGCTAAGTGCTGAAAGCCAAGACTGGCGTTTAGATGGTAACAGTAACGGTGCATTACGTTACATAGGTACCAACGACAATTATGATTTTCCTATTCGTACGAATGGAATTGAATTAGAATTCTCTTCAACGTTAACGCTCTATAAAGATATGGATAAAATGGTTATTATGGACGCTAGAATTACAAAAGAATCCCAAATAGTCATAGAGGGTTTATCAGGCTATCAAATTACAGACCAAAAAGAAGGTAGTTTCACAATTCTTTTGGGGAATCCTCTACCTAACGATGTTACAATAACCTATAAATCTCAGTATAGATAGAGATTGCTATAAATTGGTCATCCATTGAAGGGCTGTATTTATACAGCCCTTTTTTGTCGTTTGTGTAAAGAGTTGCGAATTAGGATTATTTTATGGATGATATTTTGATAAGGGTATGGTTATAAATGGTTAGATTAAGTTTAAACAATTCGGTAAGCAAATTCGAATTTATTACTCATAATGAAAAATTTATTGGAGTTATTATAGAGAAAACGCTATCTTTGCAGGTATGCGAGTAACTTTTGAGAGTTTTAGGGAATGGAAAAGTTATTGTGAGCATAGCCAAGAGCCTATTTGGAAGCCGGTGTTGAGCTATGAAATAGAATTACGAAATCGTACGGAGCAACAAATTTGGGATGGACTTGCGGCGGCTTATTGTGTTATGCGAGATGCTATTGAAAAAGGGCTTACTGAGGACATGCGGTCCATTAGTGGAATGATAAACAATGGTGCAAAAAAAATAAAAAATTGTCATATTGCGGTATTAGGCGATGAATTTAAAAAATTGATTTATAGAAGTATTGCGGCGAAGGAATTAAATTCGTGTATGGGTAGGATTGTTGCGGCTCCTACTGCGGGTGCATCAGGGATTTTACCTGGTGTTTTAACGACCTTACAAGACTTACATCATTTAGATAACTCGCAAATTTACGAATCGATGTTGGTGGCGGCGGGAATAGGTTTAATTATAGAGCAACGAGCATCTATTGCAGGAGCAGTAGGGGGATGCCAAGCAGAAACAGGAACTGCCGCAGCCATGGGAGCGGGCGCTATTGTTTACGCATTAGGAGGAAACATAGACCAAGTCTTTGATTCTGTTGCTATTACTATTATGAACATGCTTGGGCTTATCTGTGATCCAATCGCGGGGCTTGTAGAAGTCCCTTGTGTCAAAAGAAATGCTTCCGCTTCTGTTATTGCTTTTGCTTCTGCTCAAATTGCCCTAGCAGGTGATAGTTCTATAATTCCCGTTGACGAAGTCATTGATGTAATGGGAGAAGTAGGGCAATCGATGGATACACGCTATAAAGAAACGGCTCTCGGCGGTTTAGCCGCTACCCCCACTGGAAAAAAAATAGCCGAAAAAGTACTTAAAAATCCCTCTGAAATTATCAACTTTGATGAAACTAAATCTAATGAAATTTAATTTTCTTGTTCTTTTAATTGCAATTTCTCTAAACTTTCATGCACGGTGTGAACCAAAAGCCATGTTAGGGGACTTAGATTTCTCCGATGGTGAGTGGGAGATGGTCGGCGTATCGCTTCATAATTACTGGATTGTCCCTATACAAAATGAAATCCGTCACTTTGTTTTACGCAATCGTGAGATACTACAAGATATGAAAAAAAATTGGGTCTTTGAGCAAACTTATAATGACTACTGTGAGCACCATTACGCTTTGCGTTTCTATAAAAATGGTAAAATAATGAAGTTTCTTAAGGTAAACTTACATTGCGGTTATATATCGGATGGCGGACTTTCCTATAAAATGGATTCTATGCAATTCACTAAATATAAACGTTATTTTTTTCCTTTGAAACTTTCTAAGGTTGGTTATCGTTCTTTGAATAACATACGTAAAGCTATCAACATTTTAATCAGTCAGAAAGATGTATGGCTTTACTATGACCACATTCCTTATAATTATGATGGTTATTTTGTTGTAAAAATTGATAGCCTGCCATGGAACGTAAATCGAGACTCTGTCCTTTTAGAAATGAAAAAAAAAATTATCACCTACACGGCTTCTTCTGATTTTTATCTTAAACAATATATTTATTTCATTGATGAAGGAATACAATCTATCCGCTATGAAGTCTATTGTAGTAAGGCAATTGCGGACAAAGTACCAGAAAAAATGATTACAGCAGGATGGAGACACCATTTTGAATTTACTGATAGAATTGATTTAGTTTTTGTAGGAATTAATAAACGAGAATATTATCAACTGGTGAAAGGAGATTTTGACGATTGAGTTTTATGAAAATATACACCAAAAAAGGAGATAAGGGTACTACCACTTTAATTGGTGGTACCAGAGTGCCAAAAAATCATTTAAAAATTGAAGCCTACGGCACGGTAGATGAATTAAATTCTTGGTTAGGAGTGATTAAAGATGCTTCTAATCAAATGTTTTATAAAACATTCATAGAAGATATTCAAAATCAGCTATTTAATATAGGTTCTTTGCTTGCTGAAGATAAAGAAAATTCTAAAATGCAGCTCCCCGAAGTAAATGAGCAGTTTATTGAGGTCATAGAAAAAAATATAGACCATCTGGATAGTATTTTGCCCCCTTTGAAAAATTTTGTTCTTCCCGGCGGGCATATAATCAATTCTTATACTCATGTAGCAAGATGTGTATGTAGAAGAGCAGAGCGTAATGTAGTAGCACTTTCTCAATACGAAGAAGTAAATCCTATTATTTTACAGTTCTTAAACCGATTATCTGACTGGTTATTTGTATATGCAAGATTTATTGCTTACGCTCATAATGCCCCAGAAACTTTATGGAATACAAAAAAATCAATCTAAATATGGAAGAACAAGTTTTAGCCGAATTTAAAGTTTCCCCTGACCTAAAACAAAAAATCCTAGAAAATAGCATTCTAAAACACTTTAAAGCGGGTGATGTGATACTAAATGAAAATGCTTCTATTGGTTCTATTCCGATAATTGGCTCAGGAACTATACGTGTTATCCGAACTGATGAAGAAGGAAAAGAAATTTTACTCTATTACCTTAAAGCAGGTGAAAGTTGTATTATGTCTTTATTAGGGGGTATCCATAACGATACTTCTAAAGTACGTGCAGAAGTGGAGGAAGATGCAGAGATCTATTTTTTGCCTATCAACAAAGTCATATTATTCATTAAAGAGTATCCACAGTTTTTAGAATACATTTTTAGGTTGTATCACAAGCGTTTTGAAGAACTTTTAGAAGTTATAAATGCAATTGCATTTAAAAAAGTAGACGAAAGGCTCTTGTTACTATTAAAGAAAAAATCTGAACTACAAAATTCAAAGATTATTCATGTATCGCATGAGCAATTAGCAAATGAATTAGCTACTGCAAGAGTCGTTGTTTCGAGGCTTTTAAAACAATTAGAAGAAGACGGCTGGGTGGAATTAGGAAGAAATAAAATCACTTTGAAAAAGAAAATCATTGTGTAAGAATACTTTTGTGAGGTTGAACAATTATGCCCCTTTAAGTACAAATACTCGCAAGGACTAATGCTTAGGATAAGGTTATCGCATCAAAGTAAAACTTCCATTTTGCAGGTTATTGCCGATTTTGAGGCTATAAAAATATACTCCTTCTACTGCGGGCTTACCATTTGGTAACATACCGTTCCAGCCTTTATCCTGTGGGTTGGGGGTAGAATATAAACGAACTCCCCAGCGGTCATAAACACTCATTTCATAAGATTCATGACCATCGTAGGGAATACGGAAATAATCATTTATACCATCTCCATTCGGCGTAAACACATTATAAATCTGGATAATCGGTTCTATGATAATGTACGGTCCCATACCATAGCTATCGACACAGCCGTTAGTATCTACTACCTGTAATGTTACGAAATACTGCCCTTGCAATAAATATTGATGATTAGGATTTTGTTCTGTTGAAGAGTATCCATCACCGAAATCCCAGAACCAAGCAACCGCATTTTTAGAGGAATCTATGAATTGTACGAAGGTCTGCGGTAAAATCATTTGAACGGGAGCCTTAGGTTCTGAAGTAAACAAAGCGTCTACTCCTTCTTTTACAGTGAAGGTTTGGTTATAAATAGCGCTATCTGCACACTCCCCAAGTCCTTTAATACGTAGTGTTACGGTATAAGTACCGGGTTGAGTATAAATGTGGGTAGGGTTAGGTACATTTACTACTGGGCTGCCATCTCCAAAATCCCACATCCATGAAACCGCATACTCGCTTAAATCACTAAAACTTACTTCTAAACGGTTACAATTTTCATTAAAACCTGCTCTAAAACGTGCTACAGGTTGTGGATATACCGTTACAGAAATAGAATCTCTGTACTCACAAACTTCGTGTACTACATACACGTAATAGGTTGTATACACTTTAGGTTGGATAAACAAAATACTATCATTGGAAATCAAAGTGCTATCTTTATCAAACCACATGACTATGGCACCAGCGGGAAGGTTCCCTACGGCAATCGGAATTTCTGCTCCCAAACATACAACAGCCTCCTCAGGGAATTTTTTTATGTCCAATTTAGGGGTAACACGAATATAAACGGAATCTAAAATGGACAAACAACCTCCGGCTTCTGCTTGTAAATAATAAGTCCCTGAAACTTGCGGTATCACAAAGGGATTGGCTGTTGTAGTGTCACTTATCCATTGCGTATGATTAGGATTTTGTCCGAACCAATGAATTTGAACAGGTTGTAAATCACTAGTAACCTTAGCTGGTAAATAAACGGTATCTCCTTGGCAAATATGGTATTCGCTATCAGTGGTATCGGCATCTACCATGGGTGAAGGTCTGACAAAAACGGTAACTGAATCTAGATTTCCTTCACAACCTTGTGCAGATACGTAGACATAGTATTGGGTGGTTACAGTAGGAGAAGCCCAAGGATTAGGGAGGTTGGGGTTATCTAATCCAGTACTCGGTGTCCATGTAAACGTATAAGGACCAGGCACACCACTTGCAGTAGCTTGTAATTGCACAGCAGAACGAGGACATATTTCTACGGAATCTCCTGCATCTACGGTTGGTCTTCCTAATACAGTTATGGTAATTTCGTCTGTTTGGGATAAACAACCATTTTCAGCATATTGCAAGACATAGGTAGTAGTGAAAGAAGGAGAGGCAATAGGATTAGCAATGTTAGGATTGCTTAACCCTGTGCTAGGAGTCCAGAAGTACTGACGCCCAGGTACGGGAGCAGAGCCAATTTGAACAGAATTTCCAATGCATATTGCTGTATCATTGCCTGCAAATTGTGGTTGTAAGTCTAAAACTACAATTGTTACCGAATCTATATTAGAGGTACAACCGGTCAGGTTAGAGGCTACTTGTAAGTAATAGGTAGTAGTTTGAGAGGGTATAGCAAAAGGATTAGCGATATTGGGATTACTTAACCCCGTGGTGGGAGTCCAAGAGTAAGAGAAACTGCCGCCGCCTGCGACTGTGGGCTGTAAGAAGATGCCTTGTCCCTTACAGAGGGTATCATTATCGCCTGCATCTAAAACTGGTGCAGAATTTACTGTGACTTGTGCTATCAGAGTATCTGATATGCAATTAGCACTATCTTTAACTACTAAACGATAAGTGGTAGTACTGGTTGGGAATACCAAGGGATTAGCAACTGTGGAGCTGGAAAGTCCTGTTGTAGGAGTCCATTCATAGGTGAAAGGTGCCGAGCCTGAAATAATTTGAGTAATAAATTGATTTGTATCTCTTTCACAAAGTGTCAGAAGAGGATTAGTAATTTGAGCAACAGGTCTGGGATGAATCAAAACGGTAATGCTATCCACGGAAGCAGTACAACCATTGCAGATTGCGTAAAAGTAATAGGTGGTAGTAGTGTCTGGGAAAGCATTGGGATTCAACGCATTGGGATTGTCCAAGCCATAGGTAGGAGACCAAAAATACTGGCAACCTGACCCCGCTAAAATTTGACCCTTCAATGAGTAAATAGATGTACCTTTGCAAATAGCGGTATCAGGTCCTGCAGAAACTAATGGTACAGGATTGATAAAAATTTGTTGAGTATCCCTGACTATACAGCCTTTATCGTTCAGTTCCAGATAAATAAATTGTACTCCTGTGCTATCAAAAACCGCTAAAATTGTATCCCCATTGGCACTGGTACTGACGATATTTCCATTCGTTAATGACCAATTGAATATAGCTTGCGAACTTGCGTTCCCCTGATAGTTCAATATAACCGGCTCTTGCTGGCAAGCAATCAACTTGCTTTTTTGAATTTGGATGGTAGGAATAGGATTGACAACTATCGTAATGGTATCGGGTAGCCCATCGCAACCGCTGTTAGTAGTTCTTACCCAATAATTTGTATTCGTAGTAGGCTTTACCCAGATGGATTGAGTAGTTTCCCCAGTAGACCAAAGATAAGTTGTTGCATTAGAACAAGTTAGAAGCGTAGAATCGCCTGCACAAATTGTATCTATACCTGTTATTTCTGCTTGAATAGGAGGAATAACGTTTATAGTTAAGGTTGCGGTAGTAGTCGGGCAATCATCAAAATCGGTAGTAATTAATGTATAAGTAGTAGTATCTGCGGGACCTACCTTAATGACTTGGACAGTATCACCTGTAGACCATAAGTAGGAGGCGCTGAGCGGTGCTGACAAGGTTGCGCTATCCCCTAGACATAATGAAGAAGGACCTGCAATAAAGGTTGTAATTTCAGGTTTAATAGTAATATTGATGAAATCCGTTGCGGAACAACCTGTAATGGTATCTGTTGCGATGACTTGATAAGTAACGGTTACTGGATTGATGTTGGTATTGAGGTAAGTTAAAGTAGGTTGAGCGATTGTGGAGTCAGATAAAAAAGAGGCTGGTCTCCAGCGGTAACGATAATTAGGCAGTGCTGGAGTTCCTAAAACCAGAGGAACATTATTACAAATTGAAGTATCAGGTCCTGCATCAGCAATAGAAGCATTGATTATCGTAACGTTATTGGTAATAATTTCTTTACATCCTAATGCATCGGTTACGGTTAGGGTATAGGAATAAGTTCCGGGTCCGGGATAACTATGGCTGAACGTGGAATCGAAGCGGAAAATATTAAAATCTAAATTACCATCCCCTGACCATTCAAAAGTAAAGGGAGGTACGCCACCCGAATCTACTATAGCGGTAAATTGAACATCATTACATACAATACTTTCTATGGAGTCTCTTGCGGTAAAAGGTCCACCTTGCACATAAAGCAGAAAGGTATAATCTCTGTAACCGTTGATGGGGCAATAATCGTCTTGAACTCTAATAGTGAAGGTATAAGGTTGATTACTAGCAACGGGATTGTTCCATGTAAACGTTCCATAAGCATTGAAGCCTGGGGTGGAGGAGAAATTAGCGGCAGGAATGTCGTTATTCCAAGTTAAAGTTAAGAACTGACCTACGTTACTGTCTTGTGAAGTGATGTATAAAGTTGTGGGGACGCCCGCGCAAATAGTATCTGCAAATTGAAAAGTAAGTTGATTAGGGTCCTCAGTAATACCTGTCAATTGCGGTATACGATTAGCACCGCAGTTAATTACTTTTACTTGCATATCCCTTTCAATAGTACCAATAAGAACACCATTTCGGTATTCATCAACGAATACGCACATAATGGAAGTTTGTATGGCACTAGGAGTAATGAAAATATCACCTGTAAAGGGGTCTATAAACATAGGGGGATTAGAAACAATGGGAGCAGTATTGGTTGCAGGGGGTATATATACAACAGGATTTCCCGTTGTGGTTGATGTTGTACCACCTTGACAAAAATCAATGCGATACACTAAAGAGTCTCCATCAGGGTCAACGGCTCCTTGATTAAAACTGAAGGGTTGTCCATAACAAATGTAGGGAGTAGGTAATTGTAGGAAGCGTGGAGAGGAGTTAGGAATAGATAAATCAATAGTAGTTACATTGGAATAGATATAACGAAATCCGGGCTGTGTAACATTGGTAATAGCATTATTTCTACAGCATTGAGAAACCTCTATATTATAGACCGTACAATTCACACCTGAAAAATCAAAAATGCCTTGAAAAACCGCTTCACGTACTCCATCTAATGATGCACCAGGAGTATTACATTTTGTAGGATAACCTAGGCATATAGGTGTAACTTCTTGATAAGATAGTAATTGCCAGGTACCAATTTGGGTTGGTTGAGCGCATCCACCTCCTTGCCCTATCAAACTAAAAATTAATCCTCCTGCAGTATTGGGTAAGGGATCCACCCCTAACGAACTCGCACAATCCCCATATGCTTTTAAAATAATTCTGTACTGTTGATTACCAAGATAGTCATAATAAACATCCAAGCCCATGTAATGGCTAGCGTAAGTATAGCAAGAAATAAGAAAAAAACTTATAAAGAAAACGATATTTCTAAACATCTCTTCGTCTTTATTTTAAACAAGCAAAAATAACGGATTTTTTTAAATGAAGAAACAGCGTTGCAATTTTTTTATTCTAACTTTCAAATCTTGATAATTTTCTAATCTAATGAAAAAATTCATTATTTTACAATTAGAAATTCCAATTCTATTTATGAAATATTTTCATTTCCTCCACATGCAACTGTTCCTTCACCGCTACTACCGTCAGTAAATGCATATTAGGACGTGCTTGTAACGCTTTATCACTTTCGTAATATCCCAAAAGCTGTGTTTTCGCTTCCTGTTGTACCTTCTCTAACTCATGAGCTTGCTCTTTCTT
>CALLNY010000037.1 GCA_938005475.1 uncultured Bacteroidia bacterium
TCGGTCTCCTGAAACCTTTTGTCAGTCTCTTTAAACATTAACCATATCTTTTCAAAGGTAAGTTTTTCTTCATTTGAATGATCATCCATGATAGTAAATTTTTACAAATATAATAAATTTAAAAATACAACCAATTCCTCAAAAAGCTATGGGAACAAATTTTTCATCATTTAACAGTTTCGCACTTTCACCAGTAGCTTTAATCACAAATAATCCTTTCCTTTGAGCATATTTATCCGCATGAGCATTCGCACGCAAAAATGCTACTGCCCCATATACCTTGTTATCTTTATAAGATGGAAAAGCTTGTTTCTCTATAAAATCCTGTACAAACTCTTCCCTATTGCAAACAATTTTTGCTTAATCGACCTGAAAGGCCATTTACTTTCGCTTCATTAAAAATTTGATTTACTGATACTTTTAAAAAAACGAAAATTGTTCGTGCCGAACACTTTCACTTCACCCACTCATAAAGGTAAATAGATTGTTTATTGAATGAATACAAAATTAGCATTATTAAGCATTTGAACCCAGTGATATACCCAAAAAAACATAGTTCAAAATTAGACTGATTAATTTTCTTTATAAATTTGTGGTTATGAAAACTTATCTTTTATTCATAATTTTAATATATCATAACAGTTTCATAAAAGGACAGGAGCTATTTTGCAGGGTTAATATTCAGGCTCCTACCCTCACAGGTATAGATAAAAATATACTTAACCAATTACAACAAGATATTACTCAATACATGAATAACCGAAAATGGACAAACCACAATTTTGAACCTAACGAAAGAATTAAATGTATCATCAATTTAGTGATTACAGGACTACCCTCGCCCGATAGATTTGAAGCTTCTGCAACCATTCAAGCTACAAGACCCGTTTACAATTCTACTTTTGAAACGGTAACTTTCAATTATCAAGATAAATCATTTAATTTCAATTATTTACCTACACAAAATCTTATTTTTTCTGAAACCAACTACGAAAATAATTTAGTTACTTTATTGAATTTTTACGCTTTTGTGATTTTAGGAATGGATTATGATAGCTTTGCCCCATTAGGAGGAACCCCCTTTTTTAATCGTGCCCAAAATATGATTAACCTCGCCGCTTCCTCCGGGGAAAGTGGATGGAGAGCTTTTGATGGTGATGGAAGACGTAACCGCTACTGGCTTATTGAAAACCTATTAAATAACTCCTATAAAAATTTTAGAACTGCTATTTACAAGTACTACCGAGAAGGATTAGATAAAATGGAATCCGATGTCAATGCAGGTAGAGAAAAAATTGTAGAAGCAATTGAAGATATTCAGAAAGTTCATATTCAAAATCCCAATATTTTTCTAACACAAGTTTTTTTTGAAGCTAAAAGTCAAGAACTTGTTAATATCTTAAAAAATGCTTTTCCTGAACTTAAACAACGTTTCTTAAGAGCCGTTGAAACTACTGACCCCTCCCGTATGAATACCTATTCCTCCATCAACCAAAAATAATTCTCTTTTCTCCTTTATCAGCCCATTTCGTTACACTATCTCCCTAAAAAACCAACAAATCATTGACATTGAATTTGTATCCCAATATTGAAGTTTAGACTTAACTATAAAAAAACAATTCATGATTCCGTAAATTGATAACCAAACCAACTAAAAGATCATTCCATAATAAATCCTTTCCTAAAACGACTATTTAATTTCATAATTTAAGATTTGTTGTAAAATAAACGCTTGCTTAAATTGATTTTTATTTTTTATGAATATTTTCCGCTTTTCAAGTTTAGTAACTTTTTGAAAAGAAGCTTTTTGAGTTTGTTGAGTATTTTGCAGATTATAATTGCTCCCCAAAGCTTCAATTTCTATATTTTTAATTTTTTTTTGAATTAGGATTTGCTTTTTCTCTTGAACTTTTTTAAGAGCCTCACTATCAATGTTTTTTATTTTCTTATTAACTAATGCTTGCTTTTTTTGCTGTAAACTTTCTAATCTCTCTGCATCTATATTTTTTATTTTAGTAGTATTACTATTCGCTGAACTATGAGGTTCTTTAGCTTTTTCTAAAAAGGCATTTTTAACAAAACTTGATAGCTCTTCTTCCGTTTTAAAATTTTGGTTCTCCTGAATATTATTTTGGGTAACTCCCTCCCCGATGTAAGATTTAAAAAACAGTTTCAAAAAACCCCAAAATATCATCATAAAAATGACAAATCCTACAATAAAAATCAGTGCATCACTATCCTTCATATTCTTATATGATTTGAATTATTGACCTAAAAGCAACGAATTTATTTCCATATCTATCATTATGCTCTTTTTGAAGTTGGGGCATTACAGTTGTACGATATATTTGTAGGTCTTCTAAAGATTTAAGTTCATATTGCACGATATATGTTACACTATTGTATTCAGGTTCGGGTTCAATTAAACGCATAAGTTTATAACTAACAAAATGTCCTGTCGCTAGAACATCAGGAATATGTTTGTTTTGCATCCATTCTAACCAGTCCTCAACAATATCTCTGTCAAGGTTGACCGTAACATTATACAAATACATAACACAAAAATATCATTTTTCAAAATAAGTTTGTAACTTTGCGTGAGAAAAAACACAAAATTTGAAAATAAATTTACCCTTAAACATGTTTTAGATTTATGAATGGTAGAATTCTTTGGGCAGACGATGAAATAGATTTATTAAAGCCCCATGTTTTATTTTTAACGCAAAAAGGATACGATATTACCACAGTAACCGATGGACATGAAGCCATAGAAAAAATTAAAGAAATTCCTTTTGATATTATCTTCTTAGATGAGAACATGCCTGGGCTTGGAGGGTTAGAAACCCTTCAACAAATCAAGCAAATGTCCCCACATACTCCTGTGGTTATGATTACAAAAAGCGAAGAAGAACACATCATGGAGGATGCTATTGGCTCTAAAATCGCTGACTACCTTATTAAACCCGTAAATCCTAATCAGATACTCCTTTCTTGTAAGAAATTATTGGAAGGAAAAAGTTTGGTATCTTCAAAAACTAACAAAGATTACCTACAAGAATTCCGTAACATCAGCATGTCCATTTACGAGGATATGTCCTCTCAAAGCTGGATTGAAGTATATAAAAAACTAATTTACTGGGATTTAGAACTTGAAAAAACCCAAGATAAAAGCATGTTAGAGGTTTTTAATAACCAAAAAATAGAAGCTAATCAATATTTTTGTAAGTACTATTCTAAAAACTATATCAAATGGGTCAATGCTCCTAAAAATAATAGACCCATAATGTCTCCTGATATTCTTGAGACCATAGTTTTTCCCCATATAAAAAATGGAGAACAAGTATTTTTTATTTTAATTGATTGCTTACGTTTTGATCAATGGAAGGTATTTGAGCCCATCATAAAAGAATATTTTAATGTTGAGTCTGAAGATGCTTATTTTTCTATTCTTCCTACTGCAACCCAATATGCTCGCAATGCCATTTTTTCTGGTATGTTCCCCATTGACATCGCCAAAAAATATCCTAAATTATGGTTAGATGATGATGATGATGGCGGAAAAAACTTAAATGAAGAAATGTTCATGACAGAACTTATTGTAAAAAATAAGTTAAACATCAAATTTAGTTATAACAAAGTAATTGCTAACCACGAGGGAAAGGAATTAGACGAGAAATTTCATACACTGAAAGATAATAAGCTGAATGCAATAGTATTTAATTTTTTAGATTTATTAGTTCATGCTAAAACCGAAATGAATATTATTAAAGAACTGACCCCCAATGAAGCCGCGCTTCGCTCAGTTACAAAAGCTTGGATTGAACACTCTTGGTTTTTATCTATTTTAAAGAAAATCAAAGACTTAAATGCAAAAATCATATTAACTACCGACCATGGAATGGTAAGTGTTAAAAGACCACTCAAAATTATTGGAGACCGCGCTACCACTACCAATTTGCGATATAAGCAAGGTAAAAATCTAAGTTTCGAAAAAAATAGAATTATCTTCTCTATTCATAAACCCGAAGAAGCCAAACTTCCTAAATCTAATGTAAGTTCTACCTACGCCTTCGCCATGGAAGATGGGTACTTCTGCTACCCTAATAACTACAATCATTACGTAAATCTTTATAAAGATACCTTTCAACATGGTGGAATAAGCCTCGAAGAAGTAATTATTCCTTTGATTACCTTGAGCCCCAAATAAAATTAAACAAAATCAATACCCCAAAAATGGCTTACTGAACCTTAATTTTGTTCTATAAGTCATTCTTTATTTCTATAAAACCATAATACCAAAAATAGAAATCCTATTATACTGCTAATCAGCATGATAATGAACCAATTAGAAAAATGTTGGTAATACATTGCATTCAAATTGATGAACACCAAAAGTAATCTTGCATATTCAGCATGATAGACCCATTTTTTATTTTCCAAAATACCACCACAAAGTACTCCTGTAAGTAAAATCAATAATGCATTAGAAATTCTAAAAAACCAACTTAACTCATCATAAAACCACATAAAAGCACAAAGCGCAATAATCCCTAAAACAAATTGAGCCCCAACATAATGTTGTAAAGGTTTTAATATGCGGGTATCAAACACGGGTTGGTTTAGATTTACAGAGTATTTAGGAACGGAATTGCTGACGGGGTCCCAACCTGGCTTAGCAAAAAATACTTTTAATTTAAGCCATAACGTAGGAGCTTTCTTGATATTTTCCCACATCGTTTGATAATAATGCCAATTAGCCCATGCTGGGTTCCAACTTTGTATATTTTGCGTAATACCATATTTCACTTCCTCTTGTTCTTCCTCAAAAGTACCCAATAATCTGTCCCAAATAATGAGAACGCCCCCATGATTTTTATCAATATATTGTGGGTTAACGCCATGATGTACTCTATGATGGGAAGGAGTATTAAACCAAAACTCTATCCAAGACGGCAATTTCCCTATGGCTTTCGTATGTATCCAAAATTGGTACAAAGTATGGATAGAAGCCGCTAATATGAAAGTCTGCGGATGAAACCCTAATACAGGAATAGGTAAAAAAATAAAAAAAGCAATTAAATTATGTATCCATGACTGCCTCAAAGCAACCGTTAAATTATATTCCTCAGAAGAATGATGTACAACATGCGCGCCCCATAAAAAATTTATTTCATGAGACCATCGGTGAGCCCAATAAAATAAAAAATCAAAAAGTAGTATGCACCCTATAAAATTATACCATGTCGCTTCTAATCGCCATAAAGCAAAATGATTCATCGTATTTGCATAAGACCACAACAGTATACTCTTGATAAACAAACTAAAAACTTGATTTCCAATTCCTATATTCAAGTTTGTTATAGCATCATTAAAACGATACCATTTTTGTTTAAGTCTATTTTGATACCATAGCTCGATGGCTATTGCTATTAAAAAAAATGGAATTGCTAATAAAATTGGCAGATTAGGGTTCATAATTTTTTTATAGCAAATATATTTAATAAATTTACAATTCCAAAAAAATTAAATGAATTGTCAATTACCCTAATGGTTAATTTAAAAAAAAACAAATTCGTATTTTTGCTTTTCATAGTAAAATTCTTAGAAAAAGATGGAGAAAAATTGGTTAGAGAGAACGGAGCTATTAATAAAAAAAGAAGGAATAGAAAAATTAGCGAAGTCTCATGTTATAGTTATTGGGATGGGGGGAGTAGGATCTTTTGCGGCAGAATTTATTGCAAGAGCTGGAGTAGGAAAAATGACTATTGTAGATGGAGATGTTGTAGATACAACGAATCGAAATCGTCAATTACATGCTTTAGCCTCAACCGTCGGGCAACCCAAAGTAGAACTCATGGCTAACCGAATTAAAGATATTAACCCTGCAATAAATTTAATTGCTATTAATGAATTTATAACTCCTGAAGGTGCCCTTAAATTATTAGAAAACGATTATGACTACGTAGTAGAATGTATAGATAGCTTAACCCCCAAACTGCATATCATTCAAAAGTCATTAGAGCGGGGATTAAAAATCATCAGTAGCATGGGAGCCGGTGGCAAAATAGACGCCAGCAAAGTGGTCATTACGAAACTATCCCAAACCCGAGACTGCCCTTTGGCAAAATATGTAAGAAAAAGACTAAAAAAAATGGGAGTAAAAAAAAATCTCAAAGTAGTTTATTCACACGAAATCCCTGATAAAAGCAGTATTCGTTATACCGACGGCTCTAATTTTAAGAAAAGCTTTTATGGAACTATTTCTTATATTCCTGCTTTGTTCGGTTTGATGGCAGCAAATGCAGTAATTTTAGATTTATTACAAACAAAAAATTAGTCTTCACGTTCTGGTAATGTCTCTTCAACTGGTAGTATAGAAGCGAAAATAATATAAAGGAAAAGAACGACCCCCCCTGAAAAAAATAAAAGAGATAAGGCAACCAATCTCAAAAACCAAGCACTAATACCAGTATATTTAGCTATGCCTCCCAAAAGACCAAAAATTATTCTATCAGATTTTGATCTATAAATCCGTTTGTTTGCAGACTTTCTTAATCCCTGTGCTAAACTTTTCTGAAACTTCTGTAAACTTTTCTTAATTTTATGATCTGGTTCATAATCTAATGCATGAATGAAAACAAATACAGAGAATGTACATGAAATGATAATCCAAACTAAAGACTGCGAAAAAAACAAAGAAGAGACTCCAAGCACAATCATAATGAGTCCTAACACAGACATTGTAATAGACCAACTTTGAATGAACTTTTTATTTTCTAATTCAGAGATTTGAGCATCGCTTATCAGTTGTTTTATTTCCGATAAATCGATTACATCAGATGGTTTGGATTGTAACTCATCAAAGAAAGAATTTGAAAAAAATTGATACTCGGTCATTAGATTCAATATGAATGCAATATAAATGTATTACAGTGGAGCATAACGGATTCGAACCGATGACCTCTTCAATGCCATTGAAGCGCTCTAGCCAACTGAGCTAATGCCCCATGATAAACTTGTATGCAAAAATAAGAATAATTTCTTTTTACAACTATCAGAATTACGCAAAAAAATTTTTATTTATCAAAACTAAAATTCCGTGAAATACAAAAACTAAATTTAACTTGTGATTTAGACCAACTATCCGTAGTAGTTGTAAAATAATTGTTTTCTAAAATTGCAGAGTTGTTCGCAAAAAACAAAGCAAAAACATGCCCCCCTGTTTCTACTTCATAACCTATGGATAATGGATTTTTAAAATTAGGATTATTTCTATAAAAAGGATGTAAATTGTAATAATAATCCGCTATCAGAGATGTTCTATCTGTAATTTTCAATCGTATAGCACCTCCAAGAATAAAATAATCGTTACTATCCCATTTTTGATTGTTCGTATTTTGTTTTTGTACTAGGAAATTACGATGAAACCATACGGGCATAAATTGCAAAGATATTCTTTGATGAATTTTGCTTGCAATAAGAAGTTGATGAAAATAGTTGACTCTATGACTTTCTCGTGTTTTGAATTCTTTATTTTGTATCTCATCATAGAGACGGTTTGTATTCATTGCCATGTATCCAACACTACTAAACCAGGTAACAGAAACGGGCATTTTAAAATCTTGAGTTTGCTTTAAAATTTTATATTTACCTGATATATCTATTACCTCATTTACTCTGCTTCTACCTATCCCTACCGATAAATTTTCAGTTATACCATAATCAAAGGCAATTCGTATATCACTGGCATTATCCAAACCAAATGCTGTATGAGCAATTTGATTAAATGAAAGTTGCGAATTAGCAATATTTCCAAAACGGTGCAAAATGCGGTATTCCAAATGTTTCTTTTTGATAGTCTCTGTAGTTTGGGCGTTAGCAAGTCTAATACTCTTCCAAGTAGCTGTAACATAATTTTTCGTTGACCTAGAAGAATCCGATAAAGCACTTAAAAGATCATCTTGTGCTAGTATTCGATGAAAGAGTAATAAAAAAATTAGGAGAATAGGTATTAATTTATTGTGGCATTCCATCGTTAATCCATTTTTTGATTGTTGAAATATCACAATTAGGTATTTTAGGAGCAGAGAGCGGCATCTTTTTATAACCAGGTAACCATTCAATAGTACCTAACAAGTACCCAGAGTTTGCCGCCTCTTTTACATCTACGTAATTATCTAAATTCCAACCTCCTGATGAATTATTAGAATTATGACATCCTATGCAATAAGTATATAAAATATTTTTTACGTCATTACTATAAGTAAATGTTTTACTGGTATCACAAGCATTTATCGTAGTACAGCTGGTATTTTCAGCGCCGAATTGTATCCAACTTTTAATTGTAAGTTTTTCTTCTTCGGTGAGAGCAGGAGAATGTTTAGGGGGCATCTTACCAAATTTGATTTGCAGCCACAGTTCAGAAGCATTAGGTTTATTAGGTTTAACTGCCCGCATAACGCCTTCATAATTTGTAAAATCGTAGTTTTCTTTATAATCTATAGAATTATGACATCCTGGTGAAGAACATTTATTCACTAATATAGGTAAAACTTTTTGCTCAAAACAAATATCAGGAACATATTGGTCATTCCTACATGCTGATGAGGCTACAAGGATAAATAACATCCAGTATAACCTAATCATGGTTTAATATAAAGTTTTTCATAGAAAATATCCCCTTTTTGAGTTCTTATTTGTACAATATAAGTACCAGGTGCTATTGTTTCTTGGATAAAAATTCTATACAAAGAACCTTCTCCATTCATAGATACTCTGTAAGATTTTCCCTTAATATCAAACAAAGAAATTTCATTAATTTTTTCGTTAGCTTGAAGGAAGAATTCATTTTCCACAGGATTGGGATAAATCTTTGCAACGTTATTTTGAGATTTAGAGATAGATGTTTGTTGAGCAGGAACAAGATTCAAAGAATTTTTACCAGGCTTATCTCCTGATGTTCCACCATCATTATTCACTGCATTTGCACCGACGTAAAAAGTAACATTTCCATTGCTGGGAGATTGCCAATCAAACTCAAATGTAGCAGATCCAGTTCCCGATTTTTTAGCGTTATGAGTAGCATTTTTTCTACCACCAGCCGAATTGACAATTTTTGTTCCTGCATCCGGATTAGACATCACACCTGCATCATTATTTAAAGTATCTAATATTTCACAAGCAAACCCAAAATGATTATAGTTTTGATTTTGCACTGTAATAGAAATTCTGTAATTTATATTAGGTTGATAAGAACCAGCAACAAAAGGAGGATTTGATTGTATAATAACGTTGGTTGTGCCATTTCCACCGGAATGGCAATTAGAACACAATCCAGCACTACCAGGAGCACCTGTATATCCAGCTTTACCCCCTGAATTCAAAATTGAAAAACCCATTAAAAATACCAAGAGCAGGGCTAATAAAGTGACTTTTTTTTCCATGTTTATATTGATTAGTTTATAACCGCAAATTTACAAAATTTTTAAATATCACAACATAAATTTATTTTTGAACATCAAAATTTAAAAATCACTGAAACCTAAAAAATGATACAAAGCCAATAACCATCTTCATGTTTTTCACACTCAATCTCAACCTCTTCCATCTCAAAACCTAAATACTCCTCAACAAATTTTTTTACAGAATTTTTATCGTTAGTAAAATAGTAGTAACCTCTAAATTCTAATTGAGCTTGCAAAAAGTATTCATTACCATCCGATAAAGTTGCTTCAATAGTACAAGGTATTTGATTGGTTTCATGTTCATAATCACCAAATGAAATGCTTATGATATCGGATAAATCATAATGCAAATCTCCTTCATAATTGATTAGTGGTAGTAATTCTTCACTTTCAATAGATTGATTAGATAACTCTTTAATGGCAATACCTTCGGGAACTATAATATCACAGAAGGCTTCAAAAAGGTCATCATCAGCAATTTGAACCTCTATTGTCCATGTTATTTTTCGGTATTCATTCTCTACAAATATACCAATAATGTAAGCATCAGCAATATTATACTCTTTATCCCCTACTTTCAGAAAAGAATCAACTTGTTCATAATTAAATTCTTCATTATCATTTATAGATCTAATAGGCATTTTAGTAATAAATATTCAAAGCTAATGAATTTTTTAATTAGTTCTCATAATTTTCTGGGGCAACTTTTCATTTCATGATTATAATATCGTATGTGAAAAATTAAAAGTATAAAAGGTACGAAAATGATACCAAGTAAAACTATTCTTTTAAAATATTTAATATCAAGGGATTTAAAATCATAAAAATTTATATTTCTCAGTTTATAAAAAAAAACCATTAAAAATGGTAATGATAGTAATAAAACGCTATTGCCATGTGTCCTGTAAAGAGCGTAGAAGGTTGTCAATAATACTTCCCCAATAAATAATGAAAGAAAGATTACAAAAACGCTAAAACTTTCAAGAATTTTTTTATAAAGTGTGTACAAAACAAAAAAACCTGTAGAAAAATAAAGTAACAGTAGAAATAATGAGTGAAATAAAGTATTAAAGTATAATGAAATAAAATAATCCATATTCTCCAAATTTTCTAAAATGTTTTCTTAGCAACCACGACTAAACTATTACCAAAAGGTAAAGAAAACTCTTTTTTTATTAAAAATCTGTCTATTTGCATAATTTGATAAAATAATTTATTGAGCCAACTAGGAAGAATTAGTTCTTTTGTTACATCATCTATTGTAACTTCTTCGATAGGTTTATTTTTTTTCATTATTCTTGATAGCATTACAAATGGGAAGAGAATTGTAACAAATGAAGAAATAAACATCACATCAAAACCTGTATCTTGTAATTTTTGTTTTAATTCTGTTCTTTTATATCTTCTTTTGTGTTTAGCATAATCATCCATATAGCTCCACATCCACTGATATTGTGGTACGGTAATGTATAACAATCCATCTGATTTTAAAGATTTATGTATTTCTCTCATCACCTTTTTATCATCATCAATGTGCTCTATTACATCAAAAGCCCCAATTGCGTCAAATTCTTCCTGAAAAGGCATATCAGTGGCATCTATTTGGAACAGCTCAACGTTGGATATTCTTTTACTAACATTTTTAAGACCTTCAAGATATATTTCCGAACCATATAATTGATATTTAAGCGATTGTAAACCTTTTAAGACAAATCCATTTCCACACCCTATTTCTAAAACTTTTTTGTTATTATTATAACCCAGAAATTTTTTAAACAATTCTTGGATGATTTCATTTCTTGATTTAAACCAAAAATTTTTTTCTTCTAATGATGCGAGTAAATCATGAACTTGAGATGGGAAACCATCATTTTCAAATGCCAAATTCGGAGCATAGCATTTAAATCCCTCTATTTCTACAAATGACTTCATGTATTATAATATTGTATAATTTTCTCACTAATAAATTCTATTTGTTGACATTCTAATCCAAAATACATTGGTAATCTTACTAAACAGTCTGTAAATTTATCAGAGTTAGGTAAACTTCTACCATCATGTTTAGCTTGATAAAAAGGAGATTTATGTAAAGAAATGTAATGAAAAACTGCCTGAATACCATGATTTTTTAAATGTTGGATTAGACTTGTTCGGTCTTCAAGAGAATTACAAATGAGATAAAACATATGAGCATTATTAGTGGAATAATCAGGAACTATAGGAAGTTTTAAAAAACCTTTTTCTTGTAGGGGTTTTAGTTGTTCATAGTAACTATCCCAGATTTGCATTCTTTTTTTTTGGATTTGCTGTAAATGCTCAAGTTGTGCATATAAAAAGGCAGCAATAATTTCGGAAGGCAGAAAGGAAGAGCCGATATCTACCCATCCATATTTATCTACCTCTCCTCTGAAAAAGGCGGAACGATTAGTCCCTTTTTCCCAAATAATTTCTGCTCTACTTACATAATTTTTATCGTTTACGCATAACATACCACCTTCTCCAGAAATGATGTTTTTTGTTTCATGAAAAGAAAATGCAGCAAAGTGCCCTATACCGCCTAAAGCTTTTTTCTCTCCATTACTTGTAATATAATAATTATCGATGGCTTGTGCCGCATCTTCTATAACCAATAAACTATATTTTTGAGCAAGCTTCATAATTTTATCCATGTCGCAAGCAACGCCAGCATAATGTACAGGAACGATTGCCTTAGTTTTAGGAGTTATTAACTCTTCTATCTGGTCTGCATTGATATTGGGGTGCCAATCATAACTATCTGCAAAAATAATTTTTGCTCCTCTCAATACAAAAGCATTAGCAGTACTTACAAATGTATAGGAAGGCATAATCACCTCATCACCAGGCTGTAAATTCGCTAAGATAGCAGACATTTCAAGTGCATCAGTACAAGAAGTAGTCAATAATGTTTTATGAAATTTATATTTTTCTTCAAAAAATTTTTGACATAATTTAGTGTATTTTCCATTCCCTGAGAGATGCTTGTTATAAACTGCATCGTACATGTAATGTACTTCTTTGCCAGTGAGGTGTGGTGTATTGAA
>CALLNY010000038.1 GCA_938005475.1 uncultured Bacteroidia bacterium
TTAGTGAATTATCTAATTTTCATAAGGTTTATCAAGGTAAATTGAAAGTTATTGAGTTGGGAATTAAAGATTTAAGAAATGAAAAAGAGATTGCAAATGTTATAACAAAGAATATATCAAAATACTTTAAAGAACAGAAAAAGGATTATCAAGCCATTATCAATGTTTCGTTAGGCACATCGGAGACGCAAGTAGTTTGGCATATTTTAGCGGAAGTAGGAATGTTACCTGACAAAGTCAGGTTTATTAAGGCTTACGATGATGAGGCTAAAACCCCAAAAGAGAAAAGATTTAAAAATTTCTCTATCAAAGAGATACCTACTAATTTAATCTCAAACATCGGTCGAGAATTTAAAATTTTCGAGACTACAACATCTAGACCCAGAGAATTAGTAAATAGAAAAGTAAAAAATTTCCTTACTACGGGATTTGCTATTTTATTGATAGGAGAGAGAGGGACAGGAAAATCTCAAATAGCCAGTGAAGCAAAAGAACAATTAAAGAAATTAGATAAACCTATTCAGGGCAAATTGATAGAAGCAAACTGTGCTTCTTTTGCAGATGATACAATAGCGGAGTCTGAGTTATTTGGTTACGTAAAAGGGGCTTTTACTGGGGCTAATTCAGATAAAAAAGGGCTAATAGAAGAAGCCAAAGAGGGCATTTTGTTTTTAGATGAGATTCACCATTTAAGTAAAAGAGTGCAAGCCAAACTCATGAAAGCTCTGCAAACTAATCAAAACAATGAACTTTCTATAAGACGTTTAGGCGATAATAAAGAAATCAAAGTAAAAGATGTTAGGTTGATTTTTGCTACGAATAAAACGATAGAAGAATTAAGAGAATTGTTACTGCCTGATTTTTATGACAGAATTGTTCAGCACGTGGTAGAAATACCGCCGTTAAGAGAAACACGTGAGGATTTAGAAAAAGACTGGGAAAATATATGGAAACAACTCCAATTCAGCGAACCTATACCTCAAGAAAAATCCCTTATGGACTGGCTGAAAACACTTCCTTTATATGGCAATTTCCGGGATTTGCAAAAGATAGCCATGTATTACAATGCATTCAATCAATTTGATGAAGAAACCCAAAAACTAATTAGTGAAAAAACTGCTTTCGAGTATGCTAAAAATGAATTTGTAAAATATCATTCTCCTGCTACACCGCAAGTAAACTCAAAATATAACTTTGATATTCAAAAAAAAACAAAAGAAATGATAGCGGAATATAAATATGAACTACAAAAATGGGCAGTGAAAGAATTTGGTGGGCGGAAAAAAGCAATAGAACATTTTCGTGAACTTGGCGATAAAGTTACAGAAAAGACCTTCAATAATTGGAAGAATCGTTATAAGGATTAAATGATATGATATTCATTTTTGGATATTAGGAAATCTTTTTTCTGGCAGTCCATAACTGCATAACTGACCATGTTCACTACTTCATCAACACTACTACCAAGTTGTAGAATATGGACAGGCTTTTTTAGTCCGAGTAAGATAGGTCCCATGACGGTAGCTTTAGTTAATTCTTGAACGAGTTTATAAGCGATGTTACCAGATTCTAGGTCAGGGAAGATGAGTACATTAGCACCATCTTGGGCTAGCTTACTGAAAGGGTAACGTTCTTGTAATAAATCGGGGCGTAAAGCAAAATTTGCTTGTACTTCACCATCAATAAGCCAGTGGGGATATTTTCTTTGTAGTATTTCTACTGCTTTAATAATCTTTTGAACGGCAGGGCTTTTTCGGTTACTTCCAAAATTAGAATAACTTAATAATGCTATGCGTGGTTTTATTCCTAAACTTTGTGCTGCTTCAGCTGTTAAACGTGTAATCTCTACTAGCTGCTCGGTTTCAAGATTTTCTTCACGATTGATAGTAGTATCCGCAAAGAAATAGGTTTCTTTTTGCGTTTGAATGATATGCATACCTGCTAAATATTTCACATCATCGGCAAGTCCAATAATTTGAATAGCTGGTATAATGGTATTTGGATAATTGGTAGTTAGCCCTGATACCATAGCATCAGCGTGACCTAATTCTACGAGCATAGCCCCATAATAATTACGTTCTCGCATGAGTTTGTAGGCTTCTACTTGGCTGATACCCTTTCTTTGCCGTTTTTGCCAAAAAATATTGCTGAACTCTTGGAGTTTTTCGGGTTCTTGGCGTGGGTCTATCATTTGTACTTCCTCTAAATCTAATTCATATTCCTGAATTTTAGTTTTTATAGCCTCCAAATTACCTAACAAAATCGGCGTAGCGATTCCCTCGTCTTTTACTATTTGGGCGGCTTTTAATATTTTGTAGTTGTCTGCTTCTGCGAATACTACACGTTTTGGAGCTTTTTTAGCTCGTTCCCCTATCAAACGAATTAAATTGTTACTTATTCCTAAGCGACCTAAAAGTTCTTCACGGTACTTATTCCAATCCTGAATAGGCTTTTGTGCTACACCAGTTTGAATGGCGGCTTTAGCGACAGCAATAGAAATTTCCGTAATAAGACGTGGGTCATTAGGTTTGGGGATAAGATATTCTTTACCGAATACGATATTCTTACCACCATAGGCTTCAATGACCAATTCAGGAACGGGCTCATGGGCTAAATCCGCTAATGCTTTTGCGGCGGCAAGTTTCATTTCTTCGTTGATTTCTGTGGCTCTGACATCTAAGGCTCCTCTAAAAATATAAGGAAAACCTAATACGTTGTTCACTTGATTAGGATAATCAGACCGCCCCGTTGCAACAATGATATCCTCTCTTGCCGCTACTGCATCAGGGTATGGTATCTCAGGGTCAGGGTTAGCCATAGCAAATACAATCGGATTGGGTGCCATACTTTTTATCATCTCAGGAGTTAATATATTACCAACGGAAAGCCCCAAAAACATATCAGCACCTTTCAGAGCATCGGCAATAGATTGTATATCGGTTCTATCAGTAGCATAAATTTTTTGAAATTCTTTAATGTTATCACGTTGTTTATGGATAATTCCTTTACTATCAAATAAAAGAACATTACGAGGATTTACCCCTAAACGACAATATAAGTTTAAGCAAGCAATAGAAGCGGCTCCTGCTCCACTTACAACGATGATTAAATCCTCAATTTTTTTGTTAACTAGTTGTACGGCATTGATTAAAGCGGCAGCTGAAATAATGGCTGTTCCATGTTGGTCATCGTGCATAACAGGGATACTAAGCTCTGCTTTTAAACGCTTTTCTATCTCAAAGCACTCTGGGCTTCTGATATCTTCAAGATTTATACCACCAAAAGTTGGTTCTAATGCTTTAACTACTTGCACGAAAGTTTCTACATCGGGAGCATTTATTTCAATATCAAAAACATCAATATCTGCAAATTTCTTGAATAGAACGCCTTTTCCTTCCATAACGGGCTTTGCGGCTTCTGGTCCTATATTCCCTAATCCCAAAACTGCCGTTCCATTAGAAATAACAGCTACTAAATTACCTTTAACCGTGTATTCGTATACATTTTCTTTGTTAGCCGCAATCTCCCTGCATGGCTCTGCAACCCCTGGTGAGTAGGCAAGTGATAAGTCTCTTTGGGTTGCAACCGATTTTGTAGGTACTACCTCTATTTTCCCTTTCTTAGGATGACTATGATACAAAAGGGCATCTTCTCTACGAAAATTCTTATGTTTTGACATTCCGCTTGTTTTGCTTACAAAAGTACTTAATTTTTTCTCTTTAACATTAAGTTTTAACTAAAAAATCATCAGACTTAAAAAGTATAGAGAACTACAAGTAAAAATAAATGATAATTAAAATTTTAAAGCTTTTACTGGCTTAATTTGTTGAATAACATAAGTAGGAATGAACATAGAGAGAGTACAGATGGTAATTACTTGTAAATTTAATAATGCAAAGTCTTTCCAAGCCCATTGAATAGGTACAGTATAAACGAAATAGGACTCGGGGTCAAAAGTAATAAATTGAAACGTTTCTTGAAGTTTCAGTAATCCGAGCCCTAATAGATTACCGGTCAATACTCCTACAACAATGATAAGAAATGCGTTGTAAATAAAAATTAAACGGATTTTCAAAGGAGGCATGCCCATAGCTTTGAGTAGCCCAATCATATAAGTTCGTTCAACCATTCTTACAATAAGTGCCGCTGACATATTGATAATAGCGATTGCTAACAAAAGCACTAAAATAAACCCAACGTTTTGGTGTTGTAATTTAATCCAATCAAAAATTTCAGGGAATAGTTGTTGAATAGGTCTAGCACGAACCTCCATAGGTAAATCTTTATCCCATTCGCTTGCGATTTTTTGTAGGTCATGAGGTGAGTTAAGAAAGACATCGTACCCTTCAATTTCTGTGGTATCCCATTTTAACATTTGTTGATTAAGTCTGATTGATGCAATGATGATGTTTTGGTCAAACTCAGCAAAACCAGTTTCGTATATTCCTGCAACTTTTACAATTCTCGCTCTTGTATTTTCGCCCAGAAAATAAATTTTTGCTTTATCATGGGCATTAAGTTGTAAAGCATTAGCAATTTTACGTGAAACCAAAATTTCATAAGGATTTTTTTGTAATAAATCAGGTAGTCTTCCTTCTTTAATGTAAGATTGAAAAAAATCTTTATTCCAAGTAGTATCTACTCCCTTAATGAGTATACCATCAATAGATTCTTTGGATTTCAGTAGAGCGGGAAGATGAATAAAAGGTGTAACCTTTTTTACGATACTTTTATTTAGTAGTTGTTGGGCGTAATCGGCGTTATTTTGGAGGGGTCTTGCTTCGGAGTTTGCTTCAGGTAAGTAGGCTCCTAATTGAATATGAGAGGCAAAGCCAATCAGTTTACTTTGTATTTCTTCTTCAAAACCGTTTACAACGGAAATAGCAATTTCCATTACTGCAATTCCAAAAGCAATAGATATTATTGCAAGATAAATTACTAATTTTGAGACACTTTTATTTCCCTGTAAACTAATTCTTTTAGCAAGAAAACTTATAACCAACATCCATAAGGCAAATATACAAAAAAATAATTATCCCCTACTCATGCCTCATACTTGTTACTCATTCCAAATAAAAATGCCGAACTTCTTTATTTAACAGTTACTTAAATAACTTTTTCGTTATTAGGATGGGTTTTTGATGCTATTAGTCTCGTGTCCAATAAGTTGTTCTACCAATTAAAGAAAAGCCAATATAACCTCTTACTTTAAGCTTTTTATCGTTTTTAGGGTCATCAAATTCCATATAGCAAGAATATTCTTTACCATTTTCAGGGTCATAAATTGTACCATTTTGCCAATAACCATCTTTAAATTCAAAATTTTTGATAAGGTTTAAGCCGATAATAGGATTATTTCTTTTGGCTGGATCAGGGTTATGTTTATCTACTTTGGGTTTTTTGGTGTCTGGGTCAATAGGGTCTTTGAGTTCTACAACCTTACCATAATATTTACCTTCTTTTTTGTAGATCTCTATTTTAGCTTTTTTATTTTCAGTATACCAAAAACCTAATATTTTATCTGCACTGACCTGAGACAAAACAGTTTGTGCTTGTATAAAGAGTATTACAAAGATGAAAGATAATTTTACGATTCCGTTCATAATTTTGTTTTATATAGAAAGATTACTAACAAAAATTGTGCAATTATACACAAAAATTGAAGATTAGAAATATTTTTTAAAACAAAAATTTTTATGAATGTTTTGTATTTACTTTTTGATATAATAAAATGATTATTTTTGCATAATATTTGTTGAATGGCTGATACTATTATTTATTCTATGTCGGGCGTGGGTAAGATATATCCCCCCAATAAGCAGGTTTTAAAAGATATTTATTTATCGTATTTTTATGGAGCAAAGATTGGGGTACTGGGTTTGAATGGTTCAGGAAAAAGTACTTTACTAAAAATTATGGCTGGCGTTGATAAAGATTATATTGGTGAAGCAGTGTTAACACCCGGTTATACTGTGGGATACCTTCCGCAAGAACCAGAACTTGACCCTGAAAAAACTGCAGTTGAAATTGTTAAAGAAGGTGCAAAAGAGATTTATGATTTATTAAATGAATATGATGCAATTTCTGCTAAATTTGCAGAAGATTTAAGCCCAGAAGAATTTGATAAACTTTTTCAAAAACAAGGAGAAATTCAAGATAAAATAGACGCTTTAGATGCTTGGAGCATAGACCATAAGATTGAAATAGCTATGAACGCATTAGCCTGCCCTCCGCCCGATAGCTTAGTTAAACATCTATCAGGGGGAGAGAAAAGACGGTTAGCGTTAGCAAGGTTGTTAATCCAAAAGCCGGATATATTATTGTTAGACGAGCCTACCAACCATTTAGATGCTTCTTCCATTTCTTGGTTAGAACAACACTTAAAAAATTATCCAGGTACTGTTATAGCCGTTACCCATGACCGTTACTTTTTAGATAATGTAGCAGGTTGGATTTTAGAGTTAGATAGAGGTCAAGGTATTCCATGGAAAGGAAATTATTCTTCTTGGTTAGAACAAAAACAAGAACGTCTAGCAAGAGAAGAAAAAGCAGAAAGTAAAAAACAAAAAACCCTACAACGTGAATTAGAATGGATTAGGATGTCTCCTAAAGCAAAACAAGCCAAAGGTAAAGCCCGTTTGAATGCTTACGAAAAATTAGTTTCCGAAGGAAGCAAAGAAAAAGAACAACAGTTAGAGTTGTACATCCCCCCAGGACCTCGCCTCGGAGATTTAGTCATTCGTGCAGAAAATATTTCTAAATATTTCGGGGATAGAGTTATTATCAAAGATTTAACGTTTGATATTCCGAAAGGAGCTATCGTTGGAATCATAGGTCCCAACGGAGCAGGAAAAACTACCCTCTTTAAAATGATTACAGGAAAAGAAAAACCTGATACCGGTAAATTTGAGGTAGGTCCTACGGTGGTAATAGGTTATGCAGACCAAGAACATTCCGAACTCAACCCTGAACATGATGTCTTCACTGCTATTACCGATGGAAATGAAACAATAATAATGGGTAACCGTGAAATTAACGGTAGAGCCTATTGTTCTAAATTCAATTTCTCGGGCAACGACCAAACTAAAAAAGTTAAAGTTTTATCTGGTGGGGAAAGAAATCGGGTACATTTAGCAAGAGTATTACGCTCTGGCGCCAACGTTCTTCTACTAGACGAGCCTACTAATGATATTGATGTCAATACTTTAAGAGCTTTAGAAGAAGGAATTGAGAACTTCGGTGGTTCCGCCTTAATTATTTCTCACGATAGATGGTTTTTAGATAGAGTTTGTACGCACATCATGGCTTTTGAAGGAGACGGCATCGTAGAATTTTATCAAGGTACTTATTCTGAATATGAAGTATTTAGAGCTAAAAAATATGGTAAAGTAGAAGATAGAAAAGCTAAATACCGAACAATTAAGTAGTTTTACTCTTAAAGTTTTTAAGTAACAAAATGATGCATGGAACTATATAATGTTAAAATTGAATTTTTTACCTAAGCATTTAAAAACTTTGCTTCGCCGTGCAGTTGTTTTTGATATTAACCTCGCTAATTATCAATCTTTCTTCTCTTTGATGAATTTTGTTCACTTTACCTAATAATTAAATTGGCAATATATTAAATCTACGAATAACAAGCAAATAAGAAAATGATTAAATTGCGAGCATTTTATTCATATGCATTTTTTAATATTGCTTTTCATCAGTCTATGGTTCCATTATTCAGTTTATGCGCAGTTTCAAAGGTTAGGGGGAGCGAGAGCTCTTGGTTTAAACGGTTGTAATACGGCTTTATCCGCTGATATATGGGCTCTATTTAGTAATCCTGCTAATATAGGGGGACTAAAAAATCCTGAATTTAGTACCTACTTTGAAAGACGCTATAATATGTCTGAACTACAATATTTAGCATTAGCAACAGTTTATCCCTTTAATGACCAACACTTTATCGGAGCCTCTTTTTCAGCGTTTGGTTGGGAATACTACAAAACCAATATTATCGGTATCAATTACAGTTATCATTTGCTACGAATAATTCATTTAGGAATACGGTTAAATTATGCGAATACTGTGATTCCCAATTATGGAAATTGGAATAGTTTATTAGTGGATATTGGTGGTAATGCTACAATTTCTAAAAAGGTAAATATGGGGTTTAAGGTTATAAATGCTAATCAAGCAGAAATTCTGGGGGATAAATTACCTAGTGAGATAGCTATTGGTCTTCAATATCAACCCTCTAAAAAAGTAAAAGTTCTGACAGAGTGGAAAAAAAGTCACTTATTTCCTGTAAGTTTTAATCTAGGATTAGAATATCAACCTACGGAGTATTTATTTTTTTGGACGGGCAGTGCCATAAGTTCTAATCGTTTACCTGCACCGAATAATTATTTTGTTACATCAGCTTTTGGTATAGGTTTCTTTTGGCAAAACATTAAATTAGACTTAGCCGCTCAATGGCATGATAGATTAGGTATAACTCCTGCTATATCTTTAGGATATCAGTTAAAACGAAAAGAATAATTTTGCTGTATGAAAAAATTTATTTGTAACTTTGCAATCGTTAATGTGCACCGTAACTTACTATCCTAAAAATGACGGTTTTATTTTAACACATATTAGAGACGAAAAAATCTGGCGTCCTATTGCCTATCCCCCTCAAAAATACGAAAATCAATTTATCTATCCTATTGACCCGCAAGGTAATGGAACATGGATTTTAGATTATGAATTAGGTACTATTTCTTTACTAAATGGCGGTTTCATAAAACATAAACCTAATCCCCCTTATAAAAAGAGCCGTGGTTTAATATTAAAGGAATTTTCTTTATATTTTCCCCAAACTTTTCATCAGTACATCCAAAGCTGTGATTTAATTGGCATAGAACCTTTCACAATTATTTCGGTTGCATGGAATAATGTATTAGAACTCAATATTTATGTATGGGACGGTAAAGATTTATATATAATTCCTAAAAATCCCCAAAAAGCTTTTATATGGTCCGCTGTGACAGTTTATCCAGTAGAGATTATCAAAGAAAGAGAAAACTGGTGGTCCCAATGGGTTCAGGAGCATGTAGATGCAAGTCATGAAGAAATTTTGAGTTTTCATTTACATGGTGGGAATGGCGATCAACGCGCTAATATGGCAATGGTTGTACCTGGAGAAGTGCAAACCGTTAGCATTTCTCAAGCTGTACGCCTCAAAAATCAAAGAATATTTATTTATAAAGATTTAGTTAATCCAATTCAAAAAATTATAGTATGAAAAAAATTACACTTCTTTCAGTTTTATGGATTGTTTGTTTACAATTACAAGCGCAGGACACATTAACCATAATGACTTACAATTTATTGCAATACGGTGGAACCGGGCATAGTTCGCTAGCTCCATCCGTAAAAAATCCTAACTTAAAAACTATCATCAATCAAATTTTGCCTGATATTTTCGGAGCTAATGAAATTTCTAATAACAGCGTTTATTGCGATAATATTTTGTTCAATGTTTTAAATCAGGATGGAAGAGATTACTATAAGCGTGCAACATATTCTAATGTAACCAATTCTAACTTGGTGAATATGTTGTTTTATAATTCCAATAAAGTAGAACTTTCTAATCAATATTTTATCAATGGCGGAACTCGCGATATGATGTTGTATAAATTATATTACAAAGCCCCTAACCAAAACCCTATTGTGGATACCACTTTTATTTATGTTTGTTTGATACATCTAAAAGCAGGTAATACTTCAGCAGATATTGCTTCAAGAAATACGGAAACCCAAGCTGTTATGAATTATTTGAATAATATGAATCTACCATCTAATACGAATTTGATTATCATGGGAGATATGAACCTATACACTTCTTCGGAAGTGGCTTATCAAAATATGGTTAATCATTCTAATTCTACTATTCGTTTTTATGACCCTGTAAATAGACCAGGTGGTTGGAGTAATGATGTTAATTTTAAAGATTTACATACACAATCTACTAGAGTTGTTTCAGAAGCTGACGGTGGAAGTGGAGGTGGGCTTGATGACCGTTTTGACCATATTCTCATGAATCAAAATGTTATACTTGGTAATCATAAAGTAAAATATGTTACCAACTCATATAAAGCTTTTGGTAACGATGGTAACCGCTTTAATGGGGCAATCAATAATTCCAATACAATTATTAGTCCTGCGGTTGCTAATGCATTATACTCTATGTCTGACCATCTACCCGTAGTAGCGAAAATTTTTATTAATACGTTCAATTCTAATATTACACCCCCCGAAAATACTATTAATTGGACTTTAACTCCCACTTCTTTTACTATTACTAGTAATACACGCTTAAATACTCCTATTACTATCTACGATGTTTTAGGGAATATAGTTTATAACCAAAGTATCCAAGACAATCAGTTTGTATTTAATTTGAATGTTTTAGGACCAGGTATTTATTTCGTTAAATGGAATGATAAGGAGAATACATACGTTAAGAAAATAGTAAAATTTTGAGGTAGCGTTTCGTGCCAAGAGGTAGTTTTTTTAGGTTTTAATGAGAGTATTTAAATTCTAAACAAGAATAAAATACGAAAGATTTCAACTTAATATTTAAAGACGCTATTTTTGTAGCATGAAGACGGTCATTAGAATTTGTATTATTGGAGGGGGGAACATTGGGCTGTTATTTGGGAAGTCTTTAATTCAGTCGGGGATAGTAAATACGCAAAATATACTGATAGTAGAAAAAGAGCCGCGTCAGATAGCCTATATCAAGCAATTAGAAATAGGAAAGGTTCAGAGCAATTACGATAAGATTGAGAACTATGATGTAATTATTTTAGCGGTAAAACCTCAAGATGCCCAAAGTATGTTTAAAGAACTTGCGCCCCATTTGCGGGAGCAACAAATTATTTTATCATTTATGGCTGGCATAAAAATTCAAACTATACAGGAAAAATTAAAAATTCACAGAGTTTTTAGGGCTATGCCTAATTTACCAGCTTTGTTAGGTGAGGGCATGATTGTTTATAGCCAATCTGTAAATATCCCTAAAATAGAAACTTATTACATAGAGAATCTTTTAAGTACTACTGGAAAGACTTTGTTCGTAGAAAATGAAGAGCTTATAGATGCGGCTACCGCTATATCGGGTTCAGGTCCTGCCTATGTATTTTATTTTTTAAATGCACTCGTAGAAGCTTCCAAACAAATGGGATTTAGCCAGAGTGAAGCAGAATTACTGGTTTTCCAAACATTTTTAGGTTCTATTCATTTATATCAAAGCCATAACCTTAATTTTGAAGAATGGATTTCCAAAGTAGCTTCAAAAGGGGGAACAACCGAAGCCGCTTTAAACCATTTTCATAACTCAAAAGTCAGCGAAAATATCATAGAAGGAACCATGAAAGCCTTGAAAAGAGCCTACGAACTAAGTAATGTAGACCTATAAAACAAGAAATTTTCCTCTTTTTAGGTTTGCATGTTATTTCTACGAATTACAGAAAAATTATCATTACAATGGATTTTATTGAGTAGTTTTTTTGTACGATTAGTAGTTTGCATAATATACTATTTTGCTTTTGCCCCATATGAATTAAAACCCATCCAAGCAGGAAACTATCAAGGTTTAGGAACAGACGGTTATTTTCAGATAGCAAGGACGTTATGGTTAAGTGGAGAATATGCATTTGAAGTAGGTGGTAGTCCTGTACATTCTCGCCCCCCCTTACAACCTTTCTTACTATTACTAACTAGCTGGTCAGAACAATATTGGTTTTGGTTGTGGTTCATAATTTCATCGTTTTTAGGTACGTTAGCTGTTTATTTAACCTACCAAATCGCCATAAAATGGAGCATAAGTTCTACTAAATCGTTATGGATCGCTTTTAGTGTAGCATTCCATCCTTATTTAATCATTATTGCTCGTTCCACAACTTTTGTACATCTTGGAACGGTACTATTGTTATCTGCATTTTATATTTATTGGCATTCAAAAGAGAATTTATTAAAATACCTTTTGCTCGGCTTTATTTGTGGACTTTGTTTGCTAACGCATGGAACGTTTCAAATTCTCCCTGTCATTTTTGCTTGCTTTTTACTTTATAAACGAAAAACAGTCAAGGCTTTCTTCCTTCTTTTATTTACTTTGATAACAGTTCTACCCTGGACACTGCGAAATTATTATACTTTTGGAAAACCTATTTTTTTGGTTACTGGCATGGGAATGCAGTATTGGAAAGGAGAAGAAAGTGCTTTCCGAGAAAAAGTAGATATTTACCGAAAGGTTTACGAACAACACACTGGTAAACCCCTTCAAATTGCTTATTTTTGTACTATCAATCCCGATGATGACGATTTATTATGGAAATTAGCTTTAAATCATATTAGAGAGAATCCCTTATCCAGCGTTCAACGATTTCTATATGGTATAATAATTTTTTTATTCCCCCATGAAACTGGACTTTTAAAGTTTATATTTACTTTTTTAGTGAATGCCCCCATTTACTTAGCTATATGTTTCCGACAACAAAAGCGTCCTTTATATTTTTGGCAAAAAGAAATTATCTTCTATATGTTATGGGTAATAATGGCTTTTGCTTTTTTTACACCCCATGCAGGTTATATTGTTATGTTTTTACCCATTTTAGTGGTTTTAATGGCATGAAGTAACTACTTAAAGTTTATTATTAAGTAAAATTAGATAGCTAATTCAAATTTTATTATATTTTGAAATTTAAAAAAATAGTTTGAAAAATTTTTAATTAGTGTTATTTTTGTGAAATATCTCTATATGAAGAAAAAAGCTAATAAAGAAAAACTTTCTTTTGATAAAATATGGTTATTATTTCAAGAAACCGACCGGAAATTTCAAGAAACCGACCGGAAATTTCAAGAAACTGACCGGAAATTTCAAGAAACCGACCGAATATTAACTGAAAAATTTCAAGAAACCGACCGGAAATTTCAAGAAACCGACCGAATATTAACTGAAAAATTTCAAGAAATTCATAAAATATTAAAAGAATCGGAAAAGAAAACTAAGAAATTAGAAGAGCTTTTTGTTGGGCAGTGGGGGAAATTGGTAGAATCCTTAGTGGAAGGTTCATTGGTAAAGTTATTTAATCAAAGAAATATTATGGTTCAACAAACCTTTCAGAGGTCGCGATCTTTCAAAACTGGAAAAGAGATAGAAATTGATATCATTGCCTGTAATGGGGAAGAGATTGTTGCAGTAGAAGTAAAAACTGTTCTATCAGAGCAAGATGTTAAAGAATTTATAGAAAAGTTATTAGTATTCAAAAAAGCTTTTCCTCAATACGTGGACAATAAGGTTTACGGTGCGGTAGCTTTTTTAAGAGCTAATGCTCATGCAGATAAATATGCCGAAAAAAAAGGACTATTTGTCATTAAAGCAACAGGGGACAGTGCTAAAATATTAAATAATGAGAAATTTAAACCTGTTGATTATTAGATAGTTTTAAATTATTTAATCTTAGAGGTAAGAGGGTATTTCAGAAAGCTCATTTCTTTAATGTCAGCTTTGATAGAACCTACTATAATAGGGGATTCAACACGTAAAGGTACATAATTACGGTCATCGGTAACCCATAATTTCATGCCATCATTATCTTTAAAGATTCGGTCTGCAACGACTATGGGTTGTATTTTGATAGCTTTAAATTTTCCTAAATCGGTTTTTATGATTTCACGTCCTAATATTTTAAATCCTAACTCATAAAGTTCATTATCTAACCAAATTTTTACTTTGATAAGTTTTCCGATTGGTAAGCTTCCTAAATCAATACAACGCGTAGCGTATAAACAAGTGAGCATGTCATGTACTTTTTCATTTACTTTAAATTCACCTTTTCTACTGATGATTTTATTTTCTTTGGAGAAGTCTACCTCATCAATAAAGTTATAACCACCTTCATGTACAGCACGGTAATATTTCACGGGATATAGGCTTTCTTTGTCCATATAGCTGTAAAAAGTATCACGTACGGTATAAAACCAATCAAAAGTTGAAGCGGATTTGCCTAATCCTTTGATGAGATAACAATTTTTATGGTTAATCTTTGAGGATTTCCAATCTACCTCAAAAGTGGCTTCACCAGCAGTTATCCATCCATAATGAACACGTAAAACAATACGCTCCCCTAAATTGAACGCCGTTTCCTTGACCTTAAATTCATATTGCTCAATGGTATCAATTTGAGTGGAATAACTTGAGATTTGAGAGGGTAGTATCCCCAAAATCACACTCAAAGCAAGCCATTTCAAATTTTTGAGTACCATGTTCGTAATGTTTAATATTCACAAAGATACAAAAAAAATACCAATTTTAAAAATGTTCAATACGATGTGATTTTCTCTCAATAAAGACTTGATTACTAGCCCAATGATACAAAAACATAGATTGGTTTTTTTCGTAATCTAATACTCTATTTTTGTAGTCAATTCCTAAACTGAAATAGCGGGATATAGTGTCATGGATTTTTTTATGGTACTCATGGAAAGCCTTCGGCAAATTAAAATTTTTATAGAGCATTTTTCCACTAATATATGGGGATGGCATAGTCTCTAACTCATAATTTTCAGCAAATAAATGTGCAATAGCAAAAAATTTGGAAGAAACCTTGAAATGAACTTCAGGAATTAAGAATTTATCACCGATATATAAAATGCCCATTTCATTTTGATGGTTTTTAACCAACGCAATAAAATCGTATTTAGGCTGAGTTTGTTTGTGGTATGGACGTAAGAAAATATCTTGAAGTTTTTCTTTGTTTTTTAGGTTGTCTTTTATTCGTTCTTCACTTTGACCGCTATACCATTTTACAGAGCCAATTTCTGAATTAAGGTATACTACATTTCGTTTGAATTTGTTCCAACCTTCCAGATAACTTTGGTAAAAAATAGCATAGAGCATATCATGCACAGATGAATAAAACAAGCATTCTTGGATTAGAGCATTCCAATCCCAGATTAGTTTTTGATTACAGGCAATAACAAATCGTTTTGGAGGGAAGATATTTTTCAAGGTTATAATAATGATTGTAGGATTTTAACAAATTTCCAAACATCAAGGAAAGAATTATAAAGAGGAGCAGGAGCGACTCGAATTACGTCGGGTTCTCTCCAATCAGCAATGACGCCGTTAGGTTCTAATTGCTCAAAAATCGCTTTGGGATTTTGACTTTTTATTTTGATAGAAAGTTGAGCGCCTCTGTTAGGGGGTGTAATAATTTCTAATCGGTTATCTTCTTTAAGCAGGTCATATAAAAATTGAGTAAGTTTTTGAGATTTTTGGATACGTTTTTCATGTGAAGCATGAAAAAAAATTTCTAGGGAGGCTAACAATGGAGCGATTGCTAAAATAGGGGGGTTACTTAATTGCCATGCTTCAGCGGTAGAAAAAGGAACAAAATTTTTTTCCATTTGGAAACGTGTTTTTTCTTCATTACCCCACCAACCTTCCAATCTTGGTAATCTAGCGTTATGATGTTTTTCGTGGATAAAGATGCCTGCAATACTACCGGGTCCTGCATTGAGGTATTTATAGCTACACCAAGCGGCAAAATCTACGCCCCAATCATGTAGTTGTAATGGGATATTACCTACAGCATGAGCTAAATCCCAACCGATAGTGATATTATATTGATGAGCAATTTTTGTAAAATTTTGTATATCAAATGCTTCTCCGGAATAGTAATTTACACCGCCTAACAAAATTAAGGCAATTTCTTGATGATATTGTTTTAGGTAGTTCTCGAATTGTTCGGGGGTAGTACCAGTAATACTTCCTCCAAAGGGTAACTCTAAAACAGCGTCTTGAAAGCCATGGAACCTAGCTTGCGACTGAACAGCATAAATATCGGAAGGAAATGCTTTTTCTTCTATGAGTATTTTATATTTACGTTGGGTAGGTCTATAAAAAGATATCATTAATAGATGCAGATTTACGGTTAAACTATTCATAGGGACAACCTCTGTGTTTTTTGCACCGACTAACCAAGCTAACTTTTCTTGTGCTTGATGATGGTAAGGCATCCAAGGTCTACGAGCTTTAAAATGACCTTCTACGCCGTATTTTGCCCAGTCTTTTAGTTCTTCATGAATATATCGGGCTACTGTTCGGGGTTGTAAACCTAATGAATTCCCACATAAATATATATACGGCATTCCATTAGGTTGGATGGGGAAATAAAATTGCTCCCTGAAAGCTTTTAGTTCATCTTGATTATCTAGTTGAATAGCGCTTGCTTCGTTCATTTCAATTTTTTTGCAAAGAAAATAAAAAATTTTAAGGTTTTGAATAATCATAAACAAATTTGGATAAATCCGGAAGTTTTCGGGGTCTTTTTCTTTCGTATTCAAGAATTTTTAAACCTATTTCTTTTAAGAAAGGTAATCCGAGGGTATAATATTCGTATTTGTCGTCACCAATAATTTGGTTTTCGTTCACGTAAACTGTTGCACTTAAAAAGAATTCGCATTTTTTTTCAAAGTCTACAATGTAGGCTATGTCGGTTAAGAAGCCAATTGCCATTCCTACTTTATTAAAAATACGAATGTTAGGAATAGTATCGTTACCTTGCCCGCCATAAATAAAATATTTCATTCTACCGTTTTCGTAGTAATTAAATTTAGGTTTATTGAGGTAGGGGTCTTTACTTTCGGCTGGGTACATGGACATGTATTTACGGAAAAAGTCATATTCATCTTGTTTAAGTTTAAAACGTTTAGATTTAGGTAAGGAATTAGGCATGATAAGGGCTATGAGCATTTCATGTAAATCTTTCAGGGAGATGTAAGAATATTTATGAGGTTCTAGCCCCCCTTGTAAGGAAGTATAACCGTTCCACGAGAATTTACCTACTTTTTCTGTTTTTACATGAGGTAAAGCATAACTGGAGTCACAGACTGAAGCGGGTTGTTGGTAGAGGATGGTATCGTGATGATAGAACTTAATAGGATTGATATATTTATGTTCTTCAATAGGACAGTAAGTAAAAAGTCTTTGAATGATTCGGGTGGAGCGAAATCCACGAGCACGCAAAGTATCGTTTATGTAGTAAGGAGTTAAGAATTCATAGAGGCGGTCATAACCAGGATTATCTGAAATTAAGAAAATTTTTTTTATATATCCTTTAATGGTAGGAATACCAGAAGCCATGTCAGGGTCTTTGGTTACGGGGTCCATTTGGCAGGGTCTATTTTTTTCGTTTACAATTTTAGTGTCCCAATTTAAGTTGGGGATATTAAGGTTTCTTAATTTTTCTAGTGCTAATGCAGCGACAGGCATCTTTAAACAGGAAGCAGGATAAAAATATTCTGTGGTATCTAACCTAAAAATATGATGTATAAGTTTGGGAATATTTTTTTCATCTCTATTGATTTGAGTATAAATAAGTTGAAAACGATATTTTTGTGGGTTATTTATAATTTTTTGGTAATCTTTGGGTAAAGTCTTTAAAAGACTATCTAGCAAGTGTGATTTTTCGTTAGGGAAGGTAGCATAATCTTTGGTAGGGGTAGTTTTCTTTGTTTTTTTATTCTGGGCGTATAGCTTCAAGTTAGCCAATATCAAACAACCAACGATTTTGAGCAAAAGGATTATTCGTAAGGATAATAATTTTTCCATTTCTTTTTTAAAAATTGAAGGATTTCAGTTTCTTTACCGATGTTTTTAGGATAGTAAAAAATTTTTTTTTGTAGTTCAGAAGGCAAACAATCCTGATTAGCTTCTGGGTCAAACATTTCATAATCGTGAGCGTATTTATAACCTGTACCGTAGTTTAGTTTTTTCAGGAGGTGGGTAGGGGCGTTTCTTAAATGTAAAGGAACAGAAAGATTAGGATTATTTTTAACATGCTCCATCGCTTCGTTAATTGCTAGATAAGCCGCATTACTTTTTAAGGAAGTAGCTAGATAGGTAGCTGTTTGGGATAAGATGATACGTGCTTCGGGCATACCTATCTTATGCACAGCATCAAAACAAGCATTAGCTAATAGTAAAGCATTAGGATTGGCATTGCCTATGTCTTCGGAGGCTAAAATAATCATTCTGCGAGCAATGAACAGAGGGTCTTCACCATTTACTAACATTTTCGCAAGCCAGTATACAGCGGCATTAGGGTCTGAACTGCGAATACTCTTAATAAAAGCAGATATGACATCATAATGATGCTCTCCGTTTTTGTCATAAACTCCTAAATTTTCTTGAAGTATCGTTTTGACCTTTGAATTGGTTATAACGATTTGGTTTTCAGGAGTAGATTGATAAAATAATTCTAATATATTCAGGGCTTTACGAGCATCGCCGCTTGAATATGTGTAAATGGCTTCAAAAGACTCAAAAGTAATTTTTTTTTCTTTTAGAAGAGTATCTTTTTGTGTTGCTTCTAATAAGATGGATTGAATTTCTTCAATGGTTAAGGGATGAAAGACATAAACATGACAACGGGATAGTAGAGCGGAAATTATTTCAAAAGAGGGGTTTTCGGTTGTGGCGCCTATTAAAATGATTATTCCTTTTTCTACAGCACTCAATAAAGCATCTTGTTGCGATTTATTAAAACGGTGAATTTCGTCAATGAATAAAATAGGTTGTTGGAAGAAAGAAGCTTGATCTAGAATTCCTCTTAAATCTTTTATTCCAGATTGAACTGCGTTTAAAGTAAACAATTTTTTTTCTAGTTGATTAGCAATTAGATGCACAAGAGTAGTTTTACCGGTTCCTGGAGGTCCCCATAAAATAAAGGAGACAAGTTTTTTTTGTTGAAGTAATTGAAATAAAGGTTTACCTTCTGATAAAAGATGCTTCTGACCATAGAACTCGTCTATGGTCTTGGGTCTTACACGTTCAGCGAGAGGGGGTAGTCTATTAGTAATGTTCATAGTTCACAAATATACAGGAAATAACGGATAAAATATTATTATTTTATTCACATTATGGAATGGTAATAGATAATTTTCATAACATCAGTTTTTGTAAGATTTTATCAAATCCATATAATCCGAAGAGTAGAACACCGCATGCCCAGAGAATTGCAGGTAAAGTTTGCATATTGATGCGTTGTAAAAAGGTTTGATTAGGAGTTCTAATTAGAAGTAAAATAGCAATTTTAAAGTAGGCGGCAAATGCAAGTAAAGTATTAAGGACAAAAAGGACTAATAATATCAAAATCAGGGGGTTTTGTGATAAGGTATATTCTTTCCAGACCGGTAATACCAAATATAATTTAGCGATAAATCCTACTGTTGGGGGTAAACCGATGAGCCCTGCTAAACCAATTATTAAAAAAGAAGTAAATAAAAGATTGGTTCTACCGATACCACTCCATTCTGTAAAATTGGTTTTTTGAGAGATTTTTACAAAATAGCTTATCGCATAAAAAGTTAAGAAAGTAATAGGAATAGAAAAAAGTGTATAAAATAATACGGTAGATTGAGCGAAATTTTGCTGTATAGCCATTGTCATGAGTAGGAAGCCGCTATGAGCAATAGAAGAGTAGCCCAACAATCGGTAGATATGATTTTGACTTAAAATACCAAGATTTCCCATCAGCATAGTAATCATAGACAAAACCCATAAGACTAATTGAAGTTCATTAGGTATGATATTTTGGAAGATAGCATAAAAAAGGGTAATACCTGCTAACTTGGATACGGTAGAAAGCCAAGCACCTATAGCGGCAGGAGCTCCATGATATACTTCGGGCGTCCAAAAATGAAAAGGAAAAATAGATAACTTAAACAAAATACCAACCATGATAAAGCCTAAAGAGATTTTCTCTATGTTGGTTAGTTTTAATTCATTGCCTAATATCAAATTTCCATGGATACCATAATATAAGCTAATACCAAATAACATAATTCCTGAAGCAAACGCTCCATAAATAAAATATTTGATTGCACTTTCAGAAGAAGACTTTTGCTCTTTCCTAGTAAGTACTAACAAGTATCCCACAAAAGAAACTAATTCAAAAGCCATAAAACTTAAAAGCCAATTTTGAGATAATCCTAAAATTTGTAACGCTAACTGCCCTGTTAGGAGATAAATCCAATATTCTACTTTTAGTGTCTTTAAGTTCGTAATAAGACTCAAAAGACAAGTACTTAAACTTCCTATAAGACCAATGAAAGCAACTTTTTCATAAAAAGCAGTATGTGCTATACTACCATAAAAAAAGGTTTGGTTACTGCCCTGTATAAAAAACATTTCACAGAGCAACGTCGCTAAACAAACATATGGTAATAAAAATATTATCTTGTGAAAAGCGGATAATAACACTAAAATTAGGATACCCATAACAAGGATATATTCCGCAATAAAATGTGGTACCGCTTGTAAAACAACAGATTGCCCGTTCGCAAAATCAAATAAAAAAATCATAAAACGTAGTTCTTTCAGAATTTAACTTTCTGTATTTGAACTTCAATAAAAAGTATTTTAGGTTTCTTATTCTAATAAAAGTTCTTACGACTTCTAGTTTTTCCATATATCCATAAATTAAAAACAAAGTAAAACTGCAATAGTAGGTAAATCATCACCGCAAAATTAAGCAAAAGATTGTCCGTAGTTTTAATTTTTAGTATTATTATAATAGATAATGATTGGGGAGGTAGCCGAGCTATTTCGGTGGTGAATTTTTTTTACCATAGAGGGCACGGAGGATTAAATGAATGGATAAAATGGAGAATTTTTTGCTCTCGGTTAGTGATTTTTTGTATTTCATTGTGATCTTCGTAACGGGTTTTTTACTACAAAAGCACAGAGTTCAAACTAATCTTCCATTTTATGTAATTTAATAAGAATTAGTTACATTGGATGATAAATATTTTTCAATTTATCATTTCTTATGAAGGGTAGTAATTTTGCATAAAGAGTTAAAAAAAAACCAACTTACTTATAAAGCAAGTACTTTTTTCGTAAGTTCTTAAAATTATTTAACGACTTTTGCCATGAAGCTAAAATTTCTTGAGTAGGGACTTTATTTTCAATTTGTGTTCTTAAAGTTTTATTTCCTACCAATTCGTAAAAATAATCTTTAAAGAAGGGGTTTTTAACATTAGGATAAAACTTTTGGTATTCTTTGTATTCATTATAAAAATTTTGAAGTAACTCTAAACCGATTAAAAATAAAGTATCAGTATTTTCGGGGATTTGATTGAGAAATAAGCCATAGCAAGTTTGATTTTTGTATAAGGGGTTTAATGCTCTAATAGGATCGGCTTGGGGAGTAAATTTTTTTACTTGAAAAGAATGTCCAAGAATTTGAATATTAGATTGAGTTCCTTCTAATGAGTCTTGTATGATAATTTTTTGTAATGCTCTATGATAAGGGAAACCTACTAATTGAAAGGGGGTTTCGGTCCCCCGACCAACGCTTACATTAGTTCCTTCGTACCAACATAAAATGGGGTACCATTCAGCCGCTTCAGGCGTTCTTAAATTGGGAGAGGGAGGAAACCACTTTCTTTGCGTATCTCTCCAACGCATCTCATGAACGTAATTCTCACATTTTACAATTTCAAGATTACATTTTATTCCATTTTTCAACCATCCTTCTTGATTGACCATTCTTGCATATTCTGCGAAGGTCATACCGTGAACGATAGGAATAGGGTGTAAACCCTGAAATGACTCAAATCCTGGCTCAAGAACAGGCCCTGCTACATAAAATCCGTTCGGATTTGGTCTATCTAAAACCATTAATGTTTTACCATTTTCCGCACAAGCTTCCATCACCTGTACTAACGTAGTCAAATAAGTATAAAATCTACAACCTACATCCTGAATATCAAACAAAACAATATCCACTTCTATAAGACTTTCGGGGGTAGGTTTCATTTTTTTTCCATACAAAGAAACGATAGGAATGCCAGTAACAGAGTCTATTGTATCTTGAAAGTACTTTCCTGCTTCTAATACCTTCCTAAAACCATGCTCTGGCGCAAATATTTTAGTGATTTGAATTTTATTTTTTAGTAAAGCATCTACCAGATTGATACTATCGTTTACCCAACTAGCCAAGTTACAAACAACAGCCACTTTTTTGTTTTTTAGTTTAAAGAGTTGGTCTCTTAACAATACCTCACTTCCGTAAATAGTTTTAGTTTCAAAGAAAATCTTTTTTATAATTTGGTTATCGTATTTAGGCTTACAAGCCCAAAAAAACATTGTAAAACCTATGAACATTAAAATTCTCGTACTCATAAGTATGGCAAAATTAGCAGTAAAAAGAATTGATATTTTATTATTTTTCATAGCATAAAAAGACACTAAAATTTGGCTATGTTAAAAATATTATAGTAACTTGCAAGCAAATTTAATATTGGTTTCTATGAATAACATTGTTCCTGCATACAGTAAAACCAAAATGGTAGCGACTATGGGACCTGCATGTAATAGAAGGGAAATACTACTAGAGATGATTCGTCTCGGAGTAGATGTTTGCCGTTTGAATATGTCGCATGGAGACCATGAGTTTCATCAACAACTGATTAACTTAATTAATGAAATTAACCGAAATGAAAACTTAAATGTATCTATTCTATTGGATTTACAGGGTCCCAAAATACGTATGGGAGCATTAAAAGAACCCTACCTCATCCAACCGGGAGACACTGTCAAGTTTTGTACTTCTATAAAAGAACCTAATTTAGAAGAAAAAATACTTCCTATGGTTTGTGAACGTTTTGCGCAAGATGTAAAACCAGAAGACATAGTTTTAGTAGATGATGGAAAAGTAGAATTAAGAGTTATTGAAACAGACTACAAAGATACTGTAACCTTGAAAGTGATTAGTGGTTCTGAAATTGGCTCCAAAAAAGGTGTTAATTTACCGTGGGTGAAATTAGATATTCCAGCGATTTCAGAGAAAGACTTGAAGGATTTATATTTCGGTATTAAAAATAAAGTAGAATGGATAGCATTATCCTTTGTTCGTAGCCCAAAAGATGTAGAAGATTTACGGAAAATCTTAATAGAAAATCAATCAAACGCTAAAATCATTTCAAAAATTGAGAAGCCTGAGGCTTTAGAATGTATAGATGAAATTATTAAAGTGAGTGATGCTATAATGATAGCAAGGGGAGATTTAGGTGTAGAAATTCATTTGGAGGATGTGCCTTTATGGCAAAAAAAAATTGTTAAGAAATGTAATGAATTAGCGAAGCCTGTAATTGTTGCTACGCAGATGTTAGAAACGATGATACAAAACCCTCGCCCTACTAGAGCCGAAACCACTGACGTTGCCAATGCCGTATTTGATGGTGCCGATGCCCTTATGTTAAGTGGAGAAACTTCCGTTGGTAAGTATCCTGTGGAGGCTGTTCGTACCATGCAGAAAGTAATTTCACAAGTTGAAAAAGAACCTTCTATTTATTACAAAAATTTATTTACTTCGGAGGATAGTAAAACATTTTTATCGGATGCGGTTTGTATTGCGGCTGTAAAACTTGCTCATGAAATTAAAGCAAAAGCCATCGTAGGAATGACCCGCTCCGGTTACACCGCCTTCCAACTAGCAAAATGCCGCCCTAATTCCAATATCTTTATCTTTACCGATAATGAATCTTTACTTAATACTTTGAACTTGGTATGGGGAGTGCGCGCTTTTTACTATAATCAATTCTTTGGTACCGATGAAACCATTGCTGATATTATTCATATCCTAAAAAATAAAGGACTTATTGAAAAAGGTGATGTTATCATCAATCTTGCAAGTATGCCACTAAAAGCTCGAAAACGTACTAACATGCTTAAAGTTACCGAAGTAGATTAGATAGTTTTTTTCTTAAATATATGGACAATAAAAAAATTTTTATTTTTGCTTTTATGATAGAATACCTGAAAGGTAAACTTATCTCGGTTGAGCCTTCTTTTATCGTTTTAGAATGTAATGGAATAGGTTATGGATTAAAAATAGCCTTATCCACCTATGATTATTTGCATCACCAAAAAAATCAAGAAGTAAAAGTTTATACTTATTTGCAGATACGCGAGGATGCTCATATTTTATACGGGTTCTCTAACGAAGAAGAAAAAAAAATGTTCCTTTTATTTTTAAGTATTACAGGAATTGGAGGTAATACCGCACTGACTATTTTATCGGGTTTATCAGTATCAGAAATTTATCAAGCATTAGAACAACAAAACGTAGTTGCTTTTCAATCTATCAAAGGAATAGGAGAAAAAACCGCTCAAAGAATTATTTTAGAGTTAAAAGATAAATTTAAGCATACTAAATCAAATGTTTTAGAAAAAATCAATGTGCAGGAACAATTAAAATTAGATGCTATTCAGGGGCTTGTGAATATGGGTTTAAAAAAACAAGACGTAGAAAAACGTGTAGAAGAACTCCTTAAACAAGGTATTACTAAAATTGAAGAAATTATTAGAGGTGTTTTACGACTAAGCAAAAAATAAACTTTACCCTATAAAAGAATTGTTATATGCAATATTTTTGTACATTGTTTAATCAAAATTACCTTGCTCGAGGCTTAATTATGATAGAATCTTTATTAGCGCACTGCCCCAATGCTTTGATATACGTTTTTGCCTTTGATAACCATACCTATGATTACCTCAATTCTTTAAAAAACGACAAAATCAAAGTTATTGCGCTTGCTGATTTTGAAGATGAAGAACTCTTGAAAGCAAAAAAAAACCGTACAATCACCGAATATTGTTGGACAGCCACTTCTTCCACCTTATTATACTTGTTTAAAAATTATCAGTTACCGCAATGTACTTACTTAGATGCGGATTTATATTTTTTTCATAATCCAGAGATTTTAATCCATGAATTACATCACAATAAATCGGTTTTAATTACTGAACATCGTTATACTCCTAAATACGATACTTCAAAAAAAACCGGTAAGTTTTGCGTTCAGTTTATGACCTTTAAAAATGATGAAAACGGAATAACCGCATTAGAATGGTGGAGAAAACAATGCTTGAATTGGTGTTATGCACGTTTTGAAGAAGGAAAATTTGGAGACCAAAAATACCTAGATGACTGGGAAACTCGTTTCCCTTTTGTACAAATATTACAACACCTCGGCGGTGGCGTTGCCCCTTGGAATATTCAGCAATATGATTTGCAAGAGAATGATTATGTACTGCATGACTCAGGTCAATCATTACCCCTAGTTTTTTACCATTTCCATTATGTTAAATTTTACGACCAATTTCTTGAACTGGGGCGTTACAAACTTTCTCGAGAAGTTATCACCAAAATTTATAAACCTTATATCCAAAAACTTTTAGATAAAGAAAAATCTTTACCACAAAGCTGGAACGTTAACGGAAAAACAAAATATCCTTTCTCTTGGAAATTCTTGCTGGTGCAATTTAAAAGATGGTTAAAAGGTGTCAATTATCTTTATTCGTGGAAACAATGGCATCAACTATGAAGAATTAAATTTTACTATATTACAATTTAGTTTATGACAGATTTTTATGAACAAAGAGGCGTTTCCTCGAACAAAAAAGAAATACATGAAGCCATAAAAAATATCTCAAAAGGAATTTTTCCTTATGCTTTTTGTAAGGTATTACCTGATTATCTAAGTAATGACCCTCATTATTGTAATATTTTACATGCTGACGGTGCTGGTACTAAATCGTCTCTAGCTTATATTTATTGGAAAGAAACTGGGGATTTATCCGTTTGGAAAGGAATTGCACAAGATGCTATCGTCATGAATACGGATGATATGATGTGTGTCGGGATAACAGATAATTTTTTGATTAGTAGTACGATAGCAAGAAACAAACTAAAAATTCCTGGAGAGGTTATTCAAACAATTATTCAAGGAACTGAAGAGTTTATAGAAGCGATGAAAACTCTCGGTATCAATATTTACTTGGCAGGTGGAGAAACTGCTGATTTAGGTGATTTAGTACGTACTATTGTTGTAGATGCAACTGCCGCCGCAAGAATCGCTAAAAATCAAATCATTACTAACGAGGCTATTAAACCTGGACTTGTAATTGTTGGATTAGCTTCCTACGGAAAATCTTCCTACGAAAAAGAATATAACTCCGGTATCGGAAGTAATGGGCTTACTTCTGCTCGTCATGATTTCTTCCAAGCCCAATATGCACAAAAATATCCCGAATCCTTTGATAATAACCTAGATAAAAATCTCGTCTACATCGGAAAATATCAATTAACCGATTATTTAGATGAATTTCAAATGACCGCAGGAAAGTTCGTTTTATCCCCTACCCGTACCTATTTACCGGTTATAAAAGCAATCTTTCATGAAATGAAAGATAAAGTCCATGGTATGGTGCATTGTACAGGTGGTGGACAAACGAAATGCTTGCATTTCGTTCAAAATATTCATATTGTTAAAGATAATTTATTCCCCGTTCCGTTTTTATTTCGTGAGATTCAAAATTCTTTGAATACAAATTGGGAGAATATGTATCAAACCTTTAATATGGGGCATCGCCTTGAAATCTTTACAGACGAAATCTCCGCAGAAAAGATGATTTTAATCGCTAAACAATTCCAAATAGATGCTCAAATTATTGGCTATACCCATGACTATAAAGGAAAAAAACTTACCTTGAAAAATCCTTCTATCGACTTTGAATGGAATTTAACGCTTTCTTAAACACGGCGGTATCAATTTGTACTTTATACAAAATTTAGACTAACTACCAAATTTAACAGTAGCATAAAAATCTTATTTTGAAAATTCTTGTTAATAACTTATTTTTGCAACATGAAATTATTCATTATTTCAATTGCACTTCTTGCTTTTATTCAAAAAGTTTTAGCTCAATCTTCCTTTGATGAAAAAGTTACTACTGTTTCCAATATAGAAATGACCATCAACAATTTAGGTATGATTGGAAACGCATTTAAAGGTTCTTACACCACATTGGGTTATTCTTCCTGTGAGTATCCCAAAAATTCAGGCGTAGAACATTTATTTGAGGGCGGTTTATGGATAGGTGCAAAAGTGAACGGTTCTACTATCGTTTCGACTGCCTGCATTGACGACCCCTCCGGTTATTCTACAGGTAAAGAAGGATTTGAGTTTACCGCAGAAATTGGTAGTACCTTACTAGAACGCTCAACCCTTTTAGATAACCCTAATTACAATCCCAATGCCATATCCCACCAAGACTTCATTTGTGATTTCACTGATAAAAATACTATCGTCCCAGGAACTAATATTCCTATTGCCAATTTAGAAAACGGACCCTTAAACGCAGAAATACACTTTGAGTCTTATAATTGGAATTATCCTTACGCTGATTATTTTGTTATCCTGAATTATACCATCAAAAATAGTAGCAATAATATATGGAACGATACGTATTTAGGTTTTTGGATTGATCCCGTCGTGCGTAATGTCAATATTACACCTGCTGGCTCGGGCGGTTCTAATTTTTATAACAAATCTGGTACAGGCTACATAGACTCCCTATTCATCGGCTACGAATTCGATGCTACTGGTAATCCTGGTTTTACTAATTCTTACATAGGTCTCAAATTTTTGGGGGCAGAATACCAAAACCGTTTTTTTCATAGTCAATTAGATACAGCTTTCAAAACTTACTTTAATTCTTGGACTTTCCGCGATTTTGCTTCTTCATACCGTACACCTGCTAATGATAATGAACGCTTTGAGAAACTAAGTTCAGGTTTAAATTATTCGCCTAATTGGCAAACCTATCAAAATCAATTAAGAACTCCCGGAAACCGTTCCCAAATGATTTCAGTTGGTCCTTTTAATGCAATACTTCCTGGTGAAACAGTTAATATCGTTTTTGCCATAGTTTTAGCGAAACAAGTGGATGATGGGCAACCCCAAAGTACAGACTCCTATCAACAAAAACAACAACTTATTAAAAATTCAAAATGGGCTCAAGCCGCTTATAATGGTGAAGACCAAAATTTTAATGGAATTTTAGATAACGGTGAAGATTTAGATGGTAACGGTAAAATTACAAGATTCATTCTGCCTGCTCCCCCTGATATCCCCAAAGTTCGTTGGGAAGTCAACCACCAAAAAGTGACCCTTTACTGGTCTAACAACGCTGAAAATTCTATTGACCCTATCTCACGCAAAAAAGATTTTGAAGGCTATAAAATCTATAAAACTCAAGTAGGTTTTGATTTAACCAATACTCAAGACGTTGTCAATGCGTTACAATTGGTAGCTTCATTTGATAAACCAGGCAATAGTATAGGCTTCAATAATGGTTTTGAGAAAGTTCGTTTACCTCAACCCCTTAAATTTGAAGGAGATACAACCACTTTCCATTATAAGATGGAATTTGATAACCTGCTAAATGGTTGGCAACACGCTTTTGCTATTACCGCTTTTGATGAAGGCGAGCCAGAAAATGGTTTAGAATCTTTAGAGTCTTCTGCATTAACTGTTTTAAAAAGAATTTTTCCTGGTCTACCTGCTAATCAAGGCTTCCAAAATGGTGAACCTTTTGTTTATCCTAATCCTTACTACGTGAATGCGGCTTGGGAAGGTGTTAGCACCTCAGAAGAAGACCGTAAACTTTACTTCGCTAATTTACCTGCTCGTTGTGAAGTACGTGTTTATACGACTGCAATGGATTTAGTTTATTCTTTTAAACATGAAGCAGATTATAATGGTGCTGATACCCCTTGGTTTAACACTTACTCTGATAAAAAACAAAATTTATTTGCAGGAGGAGAACATGCATGGAACTTGCTTTCTTCTGATAACCAAATCATCGCTCGTGGTATTTACTTTTTCGCTGTCAAAGATTTAGATACAGGAGAGATTCGTCGTGGTAAATTTGTCGTGATTAAGTAAAATCCTTCCTTATAAAAATTGTACGGATTATTTTCTTGAGTTCTCTGTGGTGAATTTTTTTACCACCAAATGCACATAATATTTCTCTTTATAACTTATGATTTCAAAGAGCCTGCTTTATTTTTTGAAAAAGAAAATTAGAGATATTAGATTTTAAATGAACTTTTTTAAAAGATTAAAACTCTGAACAGAAGCAAGTATCAAAAATAATACACCTAATATCCTGTAAATAATAATTTTGGTATTTGTAGGAATACTTTTCCGTCTAGAAGAAATTAAAGAAACTAGCAATAAAAATAAAAATGAACCTGATGCTACGCCAAAAATAAAAGCCCAGTTTGTGGCACGGTCGTGGAGGAAATGGAAATTGCTTCCAAATAGATGTAAAGATTTTAGATATGCCCCTACTGCCATCCAAAAAGGTAATAACATAGGATTTACTAATGTAAGAGATGCACCCAAAAAAAAATCGCCTTTCGAAGTTTTGTTAATATCCCTATCATTTTCCTCGGTTTCTTTTTTGCGTTGAAGATTATAGATTCCCATAATCAACAAAACAGGAATACTAGCCACCTGTAAAGTAAATAAGAGTTTAGGATTGGCTAAGAAAGTCTTAACGCCCCATAAAGCTACAAAACAATATAAAAATTCTATTAAAGCAGAACCTAATGCAATCTTAATCCCTGAAATCATACCATACTTTATGCTATTCTGTACTACGGCAAGATTAACAGGACCAACAGGAATAGCAACAATAAATGCAAGAATAATACCTACAATTAAATGAATAATTACTGACATTAAACTTTAAAGATGTCTTTCTGAATGATACGAAGAGCGAACAAGGGGTCCACTTTCTACATATTTAAAACCCATTCGTAAACCCACCTCTTTGTAATGAGCAAAAGTATCGGGGTGAACAAACTCATGAACGGGCAGGTGCATTTTAGTTGGCTGTAAGTATTGCCCTAATGTCAGAACATCACAACCATGATTTAAGAGATCTTCCATAATTTCATAGACCTCTTCTTTTGTTTCACCAAGACCAAGCATAATACCTGATTTTGTACGAAGCCCAGCTTCTTTAGTACGCTTAATTTGCTCTAAACTTCGCTCATATTTGGCTTGTGGACGTACTCTACGGTAGAGTCTTTTTACGGTTTCCATATTATGGGAGCAAACATCCGGTTTAGCCTCTAAAATCAGCTGGAGGGCGTCCCATTTTGCTTTGAAATCAGGAATAAGGGTCTCCATAGTAGTTTGAGGGTTCAATTCACGGACTGCATAGATGGTTTTTGCCCATATTGAAGCGCCTCCATCAGAAAGTTCATCTCGGTTCACTGATGTAATAACAGCATGCTTAATTTTCATAAGTTGGACAGCCTTAGCAACACGCATAGGCTCTTCTTCATCGAGTTCGGTTGGTCTCCCAGTGGCTACAGCACAAAAATTACAACTACGTGTGCAGATATTCCCTAAAATCATAAACGTTGCTGTTCCTTCCCCCCAACACTCCCCCATGTTAGGACATCTCGCCGACTCACAAACAGTATGTAGTTTATGGGTATCTATAATATTCCTTACATTTCGATAATTCTCTCCGTAAGGTAACTTTACTCGTAACCAATCGGGTTTTTTATTTCCTTCTATGTTCGTTATGGGTATTTCAATCATAAATGGTTTTATTTATATAAACAAAATTAGTTCCATTTTGATTTAAAAACAAAAATTTTAGTGCCTACATTCACCAATTATTTGATGAAAAGTGTCATGTGCCTGATTGAGAGCATTGATAATGTCCGCATCCTTAGCTTTGCTTTTTACTAACTTGTGTACTTTTTCACAATCTTTAATGAGTTTATCAATGGTATTAAGATTTACTTTAGATTTTAATTCCCCCGGAATGGGAGCAGTTTTTAGATTTTTAGCTTTGTCTAATAATTCTTGACTACGCATTTTAATGGGTTCTAAATTACCTTCTTCAGCAGGATGAAACGTGGACGCCATCACTTTGTGAAATTCTTTGATAGCTACCCAATCATCAAAAATACTTTTAGGTACAACTTTCTCGTACTTTCTGCTCACTTCCTCCCAGTTAATAACATTCCAAATATTTTGCAAGTACTCATTTCTTTTGTTTTGATATTTCAGGTAATAAGCATGCTCCCATACATCAATACCGAGGATAGGAGTTCCATTTACTTTTACAACGTCCATTAAAGGATTATCTTGATTCGGGGTAGAAATAACTTCTAATTTTTTATCTGCATTAACGATTAACCATACCCACCCCGAGCCAAATTGGGATAGTCCTTTTTGGTTGATTAAAGATTTCAGGCTGTCCAATGAGCCAAATTGTTTCTCAACAGCATTTTTCAAATGGGCAGAAGGCTGTGTATTTTTTTGGGGGGTTAGGATTTCCCAAAATAAAGTATGGTTGTAATGCCCACCTCCATTGTTACGTACTGCATCAGAATACTTAGAGACATTTTTTAAAATTTCTTCTAACGGTAAATTGGCGTTTTCATTTCCTTGAAGCGCTTTATTTAAGTTATTGATATATGTTTGATGATGCTTTTCATAATGTACACGCATCGTTGCTTCATCTATATAGGGTTCTAAAGCATTAAACGGATAATTTAATTTGGGTAATTCGTAATTTTGCGCAAAAACACTTGTAATCAATACAACAGAAAAAATAAGGTTTCTCATACTACTGGTATTTTGTGCAAAATTACAATTTTTTCATAACAGGATAAATAAAAAATAAAAGAAAGAATGAATTTTCATAAACGTTTAAGCCAGTCCCATGCTTTAGCATCTTTCTCATTGAACTCTAAAAAATAAAAAAGATGGTCTTTGGCTTTTAGGTTATTTTGTAGCAGAATATGATACATTGCGGCAGTGAAATTATAATCTGGGTCCTTTGAGTCTATCTGTCTAGATAGATTTAAATATTTTTCTACCTCGTTCATTTTACGGAATTTCAAATAGTATTGAGCAAGTGCAATATAAACTGGTAAAAAATCTGATTTTTTTTCTAATAATAATTTTTTAAGAATTTCTTCAGCATGGAAATAATTTTTTGAGAAGAAATAAGCCTTAGCTAATAAGAGTTGATTTTGTGTGGAGGGACATCGTTTAATGAGTTCAAATATGGATTTTATACATTCTTTGTAATTTCCTAATTCAAATTGAAACTGATAATAGTTATAGTAGGCTGGAAGGAAGTAGGGGTCAAATTCTATGGCTTTGTTAAAATGAATTTTTGCGTGAAGGGTATCTTTTTCAAAGAATTTGAGAAGGAGTAAAATAGAATGCCCGACGGCTTGGTTACTAATTTGGGAAAGAATATTGTTCCAAGTGTTGTAAAGGGAATCAGAAGTGCTTTTAAGGGATAAGGGCAAATGCCAATCTTTGTATAAAATTTCACTTCCGAAACCAAAATCCGTGAGTTGTAAAATATAACTTAAAGTAATTAAGTAAGTTTTAAGAATACTCAAGGCTTTTAGATTAGGATTTTTGATAATTAAATTATCAATCAAAGCATAGTCATTTTTGATACCGTAGTATACATTTTCATAAAAATTCAAAATAACGAGGTTAAACATCGCCTTAAAATTTTGGGTTTCAATTTCTAAAATTTGATTACATAATAATTTTACTTGTTCATAATTTTGGTTTTCGATACAATAATCTAAATAGAATAATTTTACTTTGAGTTCATTTGGGTAGTATTTCAGTGCGGTATCTAACCAGTTCATTCTCAAAAATTTGTCATTTTTAATACGATTGTATTCCGATGCATGCAAAAGTCCATCTTTATCATTGGGATTTTTACTTAATATTTTGTCAATAGTTGCTTTGTAACGAGCAAGGGTATTTTTATTTTCTTCAATATCATGCAAATATTCTTGAACCTGGTAAAGTTGTAATAAACTATCTAAATCGTAAGGATTTTTTTCTAAATACTTTACTAACTGATTTTTATAGCTGGGGGAAAATATTGGAGTATTCAGAAAATCTTTTTCAAATAACGAGAATCGCATAATGCTGTTTCTCTGAAAGATATAAATAGATGAGTCTACTTCTTGCTCAGAAATGAAAGATTGTGCCAAGCAAAAATTACTATAAAGAATAACTAAACAATAAAAAATAAGTTCACCCATACACAAAGTTAATAAATATGTATATTTGAAATCTGATTTCATAAAAAAATGCATCAAATAAATACAATTTTTGAAATAGGGATTATGGCTATCTTTCTTTTGCAAAGTTGTGCTATTTCTCCTACAAAAATGTTGTACTCAATATTTGAACCATCAGATACATTAGTTAACTGTGATATTTATTTATCTGATTACGAATATTTAGAGAAAATCAACAAGCGAGAATATATTAACTATGAATTTAAGGCTGGTGATACTATTGCAGAGATAGGTGCAGGCAATTTATTTTTTTCATTGGCTAATATGTGCTTTGTTGATAGTCTAACTTTTTATGTTCAGGATTTATCGTTAGTTTGTTTATCAGAGACTGAGTCTCAGAAAGGAAAAGAACACTTTACAAAACTACGTGGTTTGGGACCTCTGAAAGGGTGTATTCATATTGTTCAAGGGGATACCAATCGTTCTAATTTACCGTATAATACTTTTGATAAAGTAATTTTGCGTTTGGTATATCATGAATTTAAAAATCCTGAACAAAATTTACAAGATATATGGCAGATATTGAAGCCTGATGGAATACTTTATGTTGGAGAAAACGTTCAAAAAAAGAAAAATAAAACGATAAAATGCGGCATAGAGCGAACAGAGCCTAATTTAATACGAGAGATAGAAAATGTGGGATTTAAGTTACAAAAAATTTCTTCGGTTTCAAATTCAAAACACTTTAAAATATATAAATTTACAAAAAATGATCATGATTAACCAATCTTATTATCTTTGCTTGAATAAAAAAGTCATGCAAAAACTAAACTTAGCCATTTTGCTCTTTTTGTTAGTTTATTATAATGTAGGGGCTCAAATCTCTTTTAATTTAGAAGTAGACCAAAGCGTTGATGGAAACGAATTAGTGTTGGATTTTATGGTTTATAGGCCTGTTGGCTCTACTCCTTTTGCGTTTGGTTCTTCAAATTTTAGTATTTATGTGAATTCCGCGGCTTTAAATGTTCCAGGATTATATAAAGATCCTGCTTTTGATGGGCTTTGGGATAATGGAAATAACCCAGTCAATTATTATGACCTTTCTGTTGGGCATAATAATTCTAATTATGTCAATATGAATATTAACTACATAGTGGGCTCACCCGGTACAGGGAGTACTGTGCCCGAAGGTAGAACACGTATAGGAAGAATGCGTATCCCTATTACAGACCCTACACAATGTAATTCTATTACATGGCGTATTCCCCCACTAGCCATTCAAAAACACGATGGTACTAGTATAAAAAACTTTGCAAACTTTGTTAATTCCTCTTTTTGTTTACCACTTTGTGCCAATCCACCAGTTTTTACGCAAGCTACTGCATCTATCTGTAATGGGCAGTCTTACGTATTCACAACACAAATTAGCTCTACTTGCTCATTAGTAGTGGTTAATGGTTCTGCCAATGCTCAAATCACTAATATAGATACTTCAAGTCATCTAATCCAATTTTCTGGAGTAGGAAACCTAACATTAAGGTTTACTGGTCCTAACGGCTGTTTTAAGGATACCACAGTACATGTACATCCTAATCCTTCTATAGTAAGTTACACTAATTTATGTTCAGGAAGTTTGGTAGAATTTCAAGGAAGTGACAGTAATCTGAATTGGTTTATTTTAGGATACGATTCTACGTTGTCTTTCTCAGATACTACCGCCTTGAATAGCCAAAACTTTTCTACTCAAATCAATGGTTATGGAAGTTTTACATTAGCAATAGAAAATACAACTACGAACTGTATTTTTGATACTATTCTCACCATTCGCCCCATAGAAATTGTACAACCATCACCTATTGCTTTATGTAATGGAGATACCTTTACTATACAATTAAACCAAACTGTCAACAGTGCGCAATGGATTTTTCCTAACCATTTAGTTTTGATAAGTGGAGGCACTTCTTTAGATAGCTTTATTGTTTTGAGAACCCAATTTTACGGAACATATACCGTATTCGTTCAAGGAGTGAACACTAATGGTTGTTTATTTAATTTGAATTACGTGGTTTCAGTAGATACTCCTTTGCAATCTTTTAATATTTTACATACCACAGATAACCAATCTCAAACTATTTTAGTAAGCCCTTATGAGCCTGTTTATTGGTATTTCAATGATACTTTATTAAATATCATTGACGATACTTTGCATATTACACAATCAGGTAATTATTATGCAGTTTACATCAATAACTGTGGAATTTTTTCTTCCGAGACATTAATCTACGCTCCGACCTTAAAACCGTTATCATTAGAAAACTCTTTCACTTTGTATCCTAACCCTAATGATGGTAATTTTTACATTCAAGTTCTTAAAACAGGATTTTATAAAATTCGTATCTATGATGGAGTAGGTAAATTAGTATATCAAGACGCATTTCAAGGAGAAAAATATTACCTACAATTAAAAGAAATTACAGAAGGGGTTTATACGTTGGAAGTAGAAGGTTTAGGAACAATAAGATGGGTCTATATGCGATAAACTGATGCAGAGATACGGTCACAGAAGTTTGTTCAGAATATCAGACAATTTAATTAGTATGTTGTTAGCTTCTTTTATTTTTGTATGTTTATAGATACTATATTTGCTAATTTCAGAATGGGTATTTCAATTTAAACCTGAAAAAAAAGAAAAAATTTGGATACTTTGTTTTATTGGGAGGTATACTCCTTATCATTTTTATTATCAATGTAATAGTCTCAAGTAATGTAACAACAAAAAGTTATAGGATTGGAAGACCAATTACCTCTGAATTTATTTTTACAGATACCATTAAACAACCTTTAACGGATATTAGAAGAACTAACTATAAAATCATTACCAAACCTACTTATACATACGATGAAGATGGCACGTTAGAAGTTGAATATGAAAAATATGACCGAAGTTATTATGGCGGTGGCTAGAAAGGAGGTAGTTATTTAGGGGGCAAATAACTTACTTAATAATTTAAATTTAACTGTACAGGCTTAAAAATATTTGAAAAGAATAATATTTTGAAAGTTTAATGAAACTTGTATAATTTGAATTCTATCTATATATTTGCGTAATCATTCAATCGCAATCTATTATATCTTATGGAAAATATCCTTAATATAAGTATTCACAAATCTACCGATTCAAGATTGTCTGAATTTAATTTAGATACATCTGAATTTGGGAAAACACCAACTGACCACATGTTTATAGCGGAATATCATAATAAAACATGGTCTAATTTTAGAATAGAACCTTTTCAGCCTTTACAATTAAGTCCTTTTAATTTGTCATTGCATTACGGACAAACCGTTTTCGAAGGTATGAAAGCATACCGTATGCAAGATGGCAATATATCTGTTTTTAGAGTAAAAAAACACTGGGAACGTTTCAATAAATCTTTAAAAAGAATGGCAATGGCAGAAATTCCATTTGAAGTTTTTCAAGAAGGTTTATATGCTTACCTAACTGTTGATAGCGCATGGGTTCCCTCAGTTGAAGATAGTTCTTTATATTTACGACCTTTCATGATTGCTTACGAAGATAGAGTTCGTGTGAAAGTTGCTGAACATTTTCTTTTTTTGATTGTGGGGTCTCCTGCTAAACAATATTACTCAAAACCATTAAATTTATACGTAGAAACCTATTACTCCCGAGCGGCATCTGGAGGAACAGGTAACGCAAAATGCGGGGGAAATTACGGTGGAGCTTTCTATCCAACCCTTCTTGCTAACCAAAAAGGCTTTGACCAAATCCTCTGGACTGACGCCGCTACTCACCAATTCCTCGAAGAATCAGGTACCATGAACGTCATGTTCATTATTGATAATAAATTAGTTACCCCTGCCCTAACAGATTCTATTTTAGAAGGCGTTACTCGTGACTCTATCATTACCCTTGCAAACGATATGGGCTTAACCGTTGAAGAACGCAAAATAAGTGTTAATGAACTTGAAAATTTACTGCAAAATCATAAAGTTCAAGAAGCTTTTGGGGCTGGTACAGCCGCTATCGTAGCTCCTATCGGCTCTATTACCATCAATCAAACTAAATACTCCCTCCCTAATTATTCTGATAACGCAATCATGTTCCAAATTAAAAAACAATTAAATGATATACGTACAGGAAAAATCCCCGATAAATATCAATGGAACGATATCATTCATATCGCAAACCAAGTAAACTCGTAACTTTTACAATTCCCAAAAATTAGGGTTGCCACTAGCAACCCTAATTTTTATACTCATATTATCTGATTGATTTTACCTCATCAAAGTAACTATACCTGTTCTCCTAAATTTAGTGCCATCTGATTTTTGAAGTTCAATCACATAAGTATAAACCCCATCAACCGCATCCGCTCCATTTTTTAGCTTCCCATTCCATCCAATCACATTGCCCTCTGACGAATACAAAGGTACACCCCAGCGGTCATAAATTACCATGGATTTCAACTCATATCCTTCTATCTTAGGAACAAAAACATCATTGATACCATCTCCATTCGGTGTAAACACATTTGCTACTTCAAAGACACCTTGCTCAACAGTTATCGGTGGCAATACTATCGTAGATACACAACCATTTGAATTCGTAATCGTTAATGTTACCGTATAAACGCCTGGCTCATTATATTGAACCGTAGAAACCGCAACATTAGAAGTATCCCCATTACCAAAGTTCCAATGCCATTGCACTGCACCATTAGTTCGATCTATAAAATTAAATACCGTATTCGGAATAACTACTTTCGTTGGTAATGATGGACTCACCTCTACATTCGGTACTAACGTATCTACTACCGTAATGATAAAAGATGCCGTGCAACCATTATATTCATAGGTCACCAAATGACTACCCACACCTGCCAATAATCCATCAAAAGTACTATCACTTATTCCTATACCAATCCATGTACCACCTTGTGGATTACCTTGCAGTAACAATCGGTCGTAGATACATATAGCGGTATCAGTTAGGCTTTTTACATGGAGTATATCAACATTCACTGCCGTTCTTGAACTTGCACAATCCCCTTCAATAGCTTCTACATAGTAAGTAATGTTAGAAGTTAAATTAGGAGTATCAAAGTTTGTACCTGTAGCTAGTAAGTTACCACCTATTGGAGCATCGTACCAGTTGTAAGAAGTGGCTGTAGGATTAAGAACAGATAGGGTTACACTTTGTCCGTAACAAATAATAGTATCATTCATTGCAGGAGGATTTACTACATTTTCCGTTACTACTACTTGTGCACTAGCCGTTCCCGTACAAGGTGCAATAGCATTGACCGTATAAGTATAAGTGCCTGCACCCGCAGGAGCCGGTGTCCACGTTCCCCCTGCATCCGGTGTGCCACCTAACGCACTGAATAATTGCGCCGCTGTTACCGTTGTACCCGCACATATCGTTAAACTACCGTTCGTTCCCGCATTAGGTGTTGAACTTTCCGTTACTACTACTTGTGCCGTCGCTGTTCCTGTACAGGGTGCAATAGCATTCACCGTATAAGTGTACGTTCCAGCGCCTCCAAGTGCCGGTGACCATGTTCCCCCTGCATCTGGTGTGCCCCCTAACGCACTAAATAATTGTGCCACAGTTACCGTACTACCTGTACATATCGTTAAACTACCATCGGTACCCGCATTAGGTTGAGCTTGTTCCGTTACAACCACTTGTGCTGTTGCTGTTCCTGTACAGGGTGCTACCGCATTCACCGTATAAGTATATGTTCCAGCGCCCGCAGGAGCAGGGGACCACGTCCCTCCTGCATCCGGTGTTCCCCCTAACGCACTAAACAATTGTGCCGAAGTTACCGTGCTTCCTGAACAAATAGTAAACGTTCCGTTCGTTCCTGCATTGGGTTGAGCTTGTTCCGTTACGACCACTTGCGCCGTTGCTGTTCCTGTACAGGGTGCTACCGCATTAACGGTGTATGTATATGTACCAGCGCCTGCAAGTGCCGGTGACCAAGTTCCCCCTGCATCTGGTGTACCCCCTAACGCACTAAATAACTGCGCCGCTGTAACCGTTGTGCCTGAACATATCGTTAAACTACCGTTTGTTCCTGCATTGGGAGTTGAACTTTCCGTTACAACCACTTGCGCCGTTGCTGTTCCTGTACAAGGTGCTACTGCATTCACCGTATATGTATATGTTCCTGCTCCTCCAAGTGCCGGTGACCAAGTACCGCCTCCATCCGGTGTACCGCCTAACGCACTAAATAACTGCGCCACTGTTACTG
>CALLNY010000039.1 GCA_938005475.1 uncultured Bacteroidia bacterium
TTAATTTTTGTTGTTTTCTTATCATGAACGACTTCATTATGGTATCCCAAAAAATAAAGACGCAGAAAAACTTTATGCTTTTCTGCGGTGAAGAGTCATTCAGTTGTTTATATTTATGTAAGTTGTAGTTCTTTTCTTAAAGTTTCAATAATTACCTAGTTCAAGCCATAGTCTTGGGATATAAAAACTCAGTGGTGATTAATTTGCTAATTTTTTCTACATTAATTTTATTCCAGACCCAATCCATAGAAGCCAAAGGAAATGTAGAATAGGAATGTACACTTTTATTTGCAATATTTATTTCAATCACCTCACCCACTTCTCCTCTTCCGGACCAAAAACTTAACTCTCTTTTAAGAATAATTTTATTACCTACTTGCTTGACAAAGATAAAACCTATTTCTTTAAGTCTATTTATAAGCTTATTATGGTCAATCTTTTCCCAATTAAATTCATGCAGATACGCGCTGTAATATGGTTCCCAGTTGTAACTTTTCCAATCTAAATCATTTCTGGATAAATTCCAACGAGTAATAAAGTAAAAAGCCAATATTACAAAAATTCCTGTAAAAGTACCAACTACCAAACTATCTACGTATAAGTCTACCACTGATACGTTCCCTTTGTTCTTAATGAGTTGATAACTAACGTTAACGAAAAAAAAGATAAGGATAAATTGAAAAATCAGAAAATTGGGTAATCAATAGAGCAAGAGTAAAAATAGAAAGAGTGATAGGCAGTATAAAAATATTAAGAATACTAAAAAACAAAATCCGTAATTATGCGTTAGATTTTAAAGATAAAGTCATCAAAATTGGTGTCCAATTGTATAATTTTAGAATTCGTTATAAATCTTTGTGTTCATAATGTCCAATTTTCATAAGATTTTAAAGTAAATATACTAAAAGAAATTACAAATTTTGCAACTTTTTTAGTAGTGTAGAGGGATACTGCTAAATTACTCATTAAGAAATTTAGTTATTATATTGGGTATATCAATTACTTCATGTAATGGTGGAATTTTATCTTCCAAAATAATTTCATTTTTTAACAAAATATATCTAAAATTTACAAAATGTTTAATAAATGGATAAATATCCTCTTCATCAACGTAAATTATATTTTTATTGTAAGGCTCAAAAAGTTCTTTTTTAAAAGGACCGATAACAATAATTTTAAAATTCATTTTTTCTAAAAGATTTTGATATTGATTGCTGATATTTTCAATAGGAATACAAGGACACATAATTCTTGGATTAAATATCAAATATGCAGATTTTTCAATAGGATTTAAGTTCAATTTATGTTTTAAAAAACTTACAAAATGCTTTTCCTTATTTAATTTTTCGATTTCGGTATGGTTGGGTTGCGAAGTAGTTTTTAATAGGTAATATCTTAAAACGTAATGTAGCGGTTGGTTATGAGAAATCGGCTCAAATGATATTATTGTATCATTTTTAATACCGTTTATAAAAAAATGATCATGAATTAAATCTTCTGCTATTAGGTGTAGATTTTTATCAAAGATTTGTAAAGATTTTTTTCTGAAAGAATAGTCTTCTGATCGTACATAATTTAATCTAATGAACCAATCTTTATAATCAACTAAATTGCCATAATTATTTTCAATTTGCGAAATCCAAAAGTGCCATTCTTGATTTTTCATATTGGGACTATATCCACCATAACTTACAGTATCAATATAATTTGAAAATAAATTGATGGAATCTTTAATATGATATGTTTTTTTATCAAGGATATAGGCTAGTGAAGTATGATTAAAAGTTAACAAAAGTTCGTTAGATTTGTAATTAGTAATTGAAGCATAAACAGAATTAGGCCAGTATCTATCATAAGTAAAAGATGGTACTCTTAAGTTTAATATATATGAAGTATCATTTTTTATGTCAATAATTCCAAAATTGGGAAGGTTTAAATTTCTTAAAAGACTGTCACCAAATTCAAAATAAGGAGCTTCATATCCTAATTGAACAATAATTTTTGAAAAATCTTTATCATAATACAAAATGTTCTGAATTTTTTGATAAAAAGTTTCAGAGTAATTATTTAGACTTTTTGAATAGGTATAGATAGGCAAACCCTCTAACGGGCAATAATGAATATTTTTATTTTTCAAAGAAATTATTGCAATAGAACTATCGGAACGTGGAGAATTTTGTAAATTTATATATGATGTTCCTAATACTATTATACTATCTTGATTAATAAAATAAAAATTGGGATAAAGTAGTTTTAATGTATTAATTTCAAGTTTCTCAAATAGTTTTCCATTATTTGCATTATAAAACAGCAGATATTTTGAAAGACTATGATCTTGAGGATTGATTACAAATAAACTATCATTCATTAATTCTGAAATCGTTCTGTAATAATTTTTTTCAAATTGAAAATCAATGGGAACTTCCTTTACTAATTGAAGTTGTATTCCTTTAATTTTATGAAAAGTACTGCTACAACTTGATAACAGTACTTCCAATAAAATAATAATAAGAATCTTCAAATTATTATTTACTTGAACAGATAACAATTGTGACACCACCTGTATTTGAATTATAAATAACTCCACATTCATTGCCCCTACCTGAACATGTCCTAACTATTGTTCCATTATTTAGTGAAATATCTCTCCATTCTTTATCACAAGTAGTTAGCATAGCATCTGCAGCATCATATTCATTTTCAAAAACATGTATTTCTTTTTTTTCAGAGTTAGACTCATCTAAATAAATTTTTGATACTCTTGAACCAAAATTTATTGATGGTAAGTAGGAAGTTGAAGCTACCTTAGCAAGTGGAAACCAATTTAATACTTGTTCTAATTTGGGAACAGTAATATTTGTTTTATTCAATTTATTTTCTGATGGGATAATATCCTTTTGACTATTAACATTAAATAGTATTTCTTCCTTTTTATTACAAGCAATAATTGCCGCACTTATTAAAAATATCAAAATATATTTCATAACCTTTAATTTAAAGTACAAATAATAATAGTTGCATTACCATTGACATCAACTCCAGCTTCACAATTTGAACCTGGTCCTTCACATTTCCATCCGGCATTACCTTCACTATTGCCACTATGAAGTTGTTTAGTACAATTTCTTTCTTGATAATAGTTTTCCCAATTATCATAATGATATATCTCCATTGCAATATTACCATTTATATCGTTCAATAAGTATATTTCTTTGTGCAATTTTCTTGATTTATCTACCCTTTTGTAATTTTCTGGTGCTTTATAAGCTCCAATATTTGTAAACATACTCAATTTTAAATACTCATCACTTTTGAAGTTTTTTACACTAACGTCTTCTGTTTCTTCTTTTGGTGGTTGAACTCCTTGTTCTTTGTTACAACTAACTATCCAGCCCAAGCTGGCTACTGCAAACATCATGAACGCTGTAAGCGTTACTTTTCTGAAATGAAAATGGAATGTTTGCATATCTTTAAATATTAAATGGTTAAAAAATATGCTTGCAAAGCAAAACAAAAAAAAATACGTGTCAAGAGGAAAATTTATAAAAAATGTTAATTTAAATTTTAGTAAGGATAGTGCATCAAGACCTTACAGATTAAAAGGAATTATTTATTAAAAAGTTATTTTTGTAATTTCGTAGCATCAATGAAGTCTTTAATTATATTAGGGTGCATTTTAGTTTTAGTAAATAAACTATATTCTCAAAAAGAGAATAGTTATGCAGATGTTATAGTAGAAGCGCATTTTGAGCCTAATAATTTAGGGTTTAAGTTTTTTTATGGGGGTTATCCCAATCAATTTCCTATTGATTTACCTTTAACAGTGGTATTAGAGGAGGATAATCGTTTTATAAGTTTACCGAAGGGTTCGTATTTAGTTTTGAAATTTACAGATAATTTTATTATAGACGGGGAGGGTCCTGATATATTTTTAAAGGAGATTGGGGCTAGTGGAGAGCGGGCAAGTGTATACGTAAGTTCAGATGGTATAAATTTTAGTTATTTAGGGATTGCTCGTGATGATTCTACTACTGCATTAGATTTAGCGAGTATAAATTATAAACAACCTGTGTATTATGTAAAAATTGTAGGTCTTGATAACTTTGGGGGTTCGCCTGGTTTTGATTTAGAATGTGTATATGCCTTGCCCCGTTCTAATGTTAAAAATTATACTTTTTTATCAGAATTTGCAGAGCAAAGAGGTAAAATTTCCTTTCCAATCAAAATATTAGTGGATAACTACAATTATACAGAGTATGAACTTACCCCGGATGTATTAAATTCTTTATTAAGAGTTATAAACTGGATAAAACAACACCCCCAAGTACAAGTAAAAGTATTGGCACATTGTGATGACTTCGGTTCAAAAGAATTTCAATTGAGTGAAACTAATTCCAGAGCAAAATGGGTTTACGATTTCATGATAATGAAAGGAGTATCGCCTAAGCAAATTCAATACAAAGGATTAGGTTCTTCGCAACCCCATAAGTCCATTGATAACACCCAAAAATCTATCAATAGACGAATTGAATTAGAAATAACTCAAAACTAATATTTATGTTTTTTTCTAAACCTAAAATTTTGTTTATAATTTTAGCGGTTTTTTTTGTAGCCAATGTTATTTTAGCAGAGTTTATTGGTGTTAAAATATTTTCATTAGAAAAGACTTTAGGTTCTCAACCTGTAAACTGGACAATTTGGGGCATAGAAAATCTTTCTTTTAATTTGACAGCAGGTGTAATTTTGTGGCCTTTTGTATTTCTAACTACGGACATAATCAATGAGTTTTATGGTGTTCGAGGAGTAAGAATACTTTCTTTTCTGTCTGCTGGAGTGGTTTTATATGCATTTTTGATGGTTGCATTAGCTATACGTTTGAGCCCTGCAGATTTTTGGGAGTTCTCACAAAGTAAAAATATCAATATGCAAACTGCTTTTTCTGCAATCTATGGACAAGGCTTATGGATTATTGCTGGTTCTATAACTGCTTTTTTGGTTGGTCAGTTTGTAGATGTTTTTACTTTTCAATTTTTTAAACGTCATACCAAAGGAAAATGGATATGGCTCCGCGCAACTGGTTCTACCTTAATCTCTCAACTCATTGACTCCTTTGTTGTTCTCTATGTAGCGTTTGGTATAGGCGCTGATTGGGATTGGGCTTTACTTTTATCCGTTTGTACTTTAAACTATATTTACAAATTTTTTTCCGCAATCCTACTCACTCCCCTTATTTATCTCGTCCATTTTCTTATTATTCGTTATCTAGGACATGATTTAGCTTATGATATGATGGCAAAAGCAGTTTAGTACTATTATCTATTATCAATTATTGAATTATCAATTATATATGGTATATTAGGCACATCAAAATAGTTGTTCTATGAAACTAGAAATAAGCAACAAGTTCAAAGAATTATTTAAAGAAATAGAAAAAACGAAAGAACACTATTTCATTACGGGGAGTGCTGGAACAGGTAAATCTACTTTAATTCGTTATATTCGAAAGAATACTAAAAAACGCGTAGCCGTTGTTGCACCCACTGGGCTTGCCGCTCTCAATGTAAGTGGGTCCACCATTCATAAATTTTTTCATTTCAGTATCCATGTACAAAAAGAAAATTTACAGCCTACACGTATTTCTATGCAAAAAAAATTACTCAACACCCTTCAAATGCTCATTGTTGATGAGGTCTCTATGTTACGTGCGGATTTACTTGATTGTATGGATTATTGTTTACGTATCAACCGTAACAAAAAAGATATTCCTTTTGGGGGTGTGCAAATCCTTTTTATTGGAGATTTATTTCAACTGCCTCCTGTCATTACAAACAAAGAAAAAAGTGAGTTTTACAAAAAATATAAAAGCGAATACTTTTTTGATGCTAACGTTATGCAAGCAATTCCCTTGAATTTTGCAGAACTTCAATATATCTATCGACAAAGTTCTAAAAACTTTATTTCTTTACTTCAGAAAATTCGTAATTCTGATTTAGAGTACGAAGATATTGAATTGTTAAACGAGCGATATGACCCTGTTTATCAATATGACTCAAAAGAATATTTTTTAACCTTGACTACAACAAATCAAATATCTGATTTCATCAATTCCAAGCGACTTGAAGAACTACCTGGTAAAATTTTTATTTACAACGGAAAAATAACAGGGAAGTTTGATGAACAATACTTACCTAATGAAATTTGTATTCAATTAAAGAAAAATGCACAAGTGATGTTTACTAAAAATGATCCTGATGGCAAATTTGTTAATGGAACGATTGGAAAAATTTATGATTTAGATAACGAAAATGTATGGGTTCAATTGGAAGATGGGGATATTATAGAAGTACAACCTATGAAATGGGAGCAATATGATTGGGTAGTAGACGAGGAAACAGGCGAATTAAAAGAAAAAGTAACTGGTACTTATGAGCAAATTCCTTTACGTTTAGCATGGGCAATTACTATTCATAAATCTCAAGGTTTGACTTTTGATAAAGTAGTAATAGATATAGGGCGTGGTGCATTTGCACACGGGCAATTATACGTAGCATTAAGTCGTTGTAAAACTCTGGAAGGTATTAAATTATTAAGAAAAATTACAGCTCGTGATATCATCGTAGACAATAGAATTCATGATTTTTTACTCCGCTTAAAAAGAAATTAGCAATTTAACTGAAATAACCTTCTTGCATTAACAGTAGTAATTTCTGCTATCTTTTCTAATGAACAGTCATAGATTTCTGCAAGTTTTTGAGCGATAATGGGAATATAAGCGGGCTCATTTCTTTTTCCACGATAAGGAACAGGACTTAAATATGGAGAATCTGTTTCTAATACAATAAAATCGAGAGGAATTTTTTTTAGGGTATCGGGTAATTTGGTATTCTTATAAGTTACAACGCCTCCAATGCCGATATAAAAACCAAGTTTCATAATTTCTTTGGCTTGTTCGTAACTACCAGAAAAACAATGGAATATTCCTTTTAATTTGCCATTTTGACATTTTTTTATCAGTTCAATTGTATCATACATAGCTTCACGAGTATGTAAAATCAAGGGTAAATTTTGGTTTTTTGCCCATTCCGCTTGTATTATTAAAGCTTCTTTTTGTTCTTGAACAAATGTTTTATCCCAGTAATAATCTAAACCAGTTTCGCCAACTCCCCAGAAGGTATATATACCAAAAAGTTTGTACATCTCATCTAAAACGGTCAAGAAATTTTTTTTTACACTACAAGGGTGTAGTCCTAACATGGGATAACAAAAATTGGGATATTTCTGGTGTAGTTCAAGCATTGAATGGATAGTTTCTAAGTCCACGTTAGGTAAGAAGCAGGCTTCTAAATGCTGATTTTTAGCGTTTTGTATACATACATCTACATCATTTTGAAATTGTTCATCGAATAGATGCGTATGTGTATCAATGAAACTTATCATCAATTTAGAGGATAAAGATAGCTTTCAAGAAATTATAAAAAGCGTAGGGGTCAATGAGGGAGGCATAGATAAATCCAGTTAAAGCGCCCCATAAGTGAGCGGTATGGTTGATATTATCATTTGCGTTTTTAGAAGCGTAGTGACTGAAAGCAATGAACAATAAAGCATACAAAATAGCAGGCATAGGAAAAATCAACACATAGACTTTTGTCCAAGGGAAATATAGAATAACGCCAAAAACGACTCCTGATACAGCTCCAGAAGCTCCCAAACTTGCATAATCACGATTTCTATATTGTAAATAAGTAGGGATATGGCTAGCTACTTGTGCAACTAAATAAAGCCCTGCGAAAGCTAAATGTCCAGTTTGCTTCTCCAATACAGGACCAAAAAAAAATAAAGTTAGCATATTAAAAAGCAAATGCAGGAAATCTGCGTGGATGAGTGCGGAAGTTAAGAAGCGATACCATTCTTTGTTTTTAGTAATTCTTTTAGGAACAAATAAGAAATTATCAATTGTTTTAGCGTCTTGAAAGAGACTTGTAACGATGGTTACCAATAAAATAAAAGAAGTTACGGGATAAGTTTTAAAGAAGAACATATTTTATTTTGTTCGGTTTTGAATAGCAGAAAGATAGGTTTTCAGATTTTGCATATTTGCTTGATTTTCAAGTTCTTGAATAAATTGGTTAGCATATTGAAAATAGGTATTACTCATTTGAATACATTTTTCGCCTGCGCCTGTTTTTTCAAAAATAGCTTTCACGGCAAAAATTTTATCTTGGGGTTTATGGTGTGTTTTGAGCCAGTATTGTAAATCATCGTAATCGGAGCCGATAGCATCTTGTAATGCAGAAATTAAGAGAAAGGTTTTTTTGTTTTCAAGGATATCACCACCGATTTTTTTCCCGAATTGTTCATCGGCAAATACATCTAAGTAATCGTCTTGTAATTGGAAGGCCATTCCCATAAATTCTCCTATTTGATAAAATTTTTGGACCGTTTCATTAGAAGCCCCTGCAGCCATAGCTCCAAGTCCCATAGATGCCCCTAATAAGACGGCAGTTTTCCTTCGTATCATTTGAAGATATTCTTCAATCGATACAGGAGTTTCTTTTTGTTCTGATAGGATGAGGTCATACATTTGTCCTTCGCAGACCTCAATAGCGGCTTTGGAAAAAAAACTAATCATAGCATGTGCCATAAAAGGATAAGCGGTTGCCATCTTCTGGTATACCATCACTAACATATTATCTCCTGCTAAAATAGCAGTATTTACGTTATACTTTTTATGGACAGTAGGGACTCCTCTCCGTAAATCTGCGTTATCCATGATATCGTCATGAATCAACGTGAAATTATGAAAAAATTCGATACAGATGGCTAACTCATAGATAGCGTTAGTAAGTTCCTGTTGGAAAGCTTGAAAGCTCAATAAACAGAGCATCGGTCTTACACGTTTAGCAGGTAATTTCAGTACATATCGCATAGGGGCATAAAGTCCATCAGGAAATTTGTTTAAATCGGGCTGATTTTGTAGTCTATATTCAAATTCTTCAAGCAATTCTTGCATAAGCCGCAAAGGTAACGAATTTCTTTTGATATAAAAAATGAGGAGTAAAAACTCCATTCAGAAAAAATCAATTTTTCTCAAAATCGAAGGATAAAGAAAAGCGAAGCGTATTTTGTAGGGGGTGATTTTGTTGGAAGGGTACTAGATAAGCAAAATCTAGACCGAAGGTTTTAAATCGAATACCTCCACCGAACGTCATAAATTTACGGTTTCCTTTCATAGGGTCTTCATAAAAATATCCACAACGAATTGCAAATAAATTGTTATACCAATATTCTAATCCCAAAGAAGTATTGATTTCAGTGATTTCTTCTTTCATACCGCCTGGGGCATCATTAAAACTGCTAAACATTCCAGACATTAAAGGTTTAGTAGATTGTCCTCCTTCAGAAGGAACCATGAGCTTATTAAAATCATTCGTAAAGGTTACGCTGTTGTAGGAATCTAGATTAGCTTTGAGTGCGTAACCAATTTTCATGTTAGCAGGTAAGAAGTCTTTACGTGAGGAATTTGTATAATTCACTTTAGCGCCCATGTTAGAAAGGTTAATACCGAATCGGAAGTTCATAGGAATATCTCCTTGACTTCCTTTAAGGTTAAAATCTTTGGTGTAGAATAAGTTTGCATCTCCTGCGACGGAACGAGCTGGTTTTGTAGGAAATCCCCCAATAGAAGTAGCGGTAACTAATGAACTGTTTATATATCGTAGAGATATTCCTGCGGAGAGATTGTCCGTAACTTTATGGGCATAGGAGGTAGAAAAAGCAAATTCGGAAGGATTATAATCTCCTGTTTTGATGCCTGCATTATCCGTAAATTCGATGTTACCGAGTGAAAAGAAGGTTAACGAAGCTCCGAGTACACCACCTTTATCCCCAAAGTTGATGTATCCAGGGACATACGCATGATTGATATCAGGGACGATATTTTTGAGCCAAGGTGTATAATTAGTAGCGAAGCCATACTTTTTATTGGAAAATGCGAGTGCGGAGGGGTTCCAGTATAAAGCGTTACCATTTTCCGCAATAGCGACCCCCGCTTCTCCTAACGCACCAGAACGAGAATCAGGACATATCAATAAAAAGGGAACCGCAGTAGTGATAGCTCTTACTTGCCCCGTAGAAGTTGAGGTAGCTTGTGTGTAAGCTTGATGAATAGACAATTGAGCAAGTAACCATACCGTTGTATAAACAAAAGAATTTTTTTTCATTGAATTTAATAAACTTATCGTAGAATTATTTCCATCTGCAAATATAATGGTTTTTTTTGATTATGTAATAAATTTGTTGCAAATATTTTTAATAACGTTTGGAAGAGCAAAAAAATTACTATTTTGCGAAAAAACTGAAGTATCATGGAAAAAATATCGATTGTGGGAGCAGGGCTTGCAGGTTCTCTTTTATCTATTTATTTGGCAAAAAAAGGATTTGAGGTAGAAATCTACGAACAAAGACCAGATTTACGAACTGCTAACATCAGTGCAGGGAGATCTATCAATTTAGCTTTATCGTTAAGGGGTATATTACCGTTACAAGAAGTTGGGCTTTCTGAACATATTCTAAAAATTGCTATTCCGATGCGTGGTAGAATGATGCATGATGTTTCAGGAAACCTTTCCTTTCAACCATATGGAAAGAGTGATGAGTATTATATTAACTCCGTTTCTCGAAAAACCTTAAATTGTTCCTTAATGAATTTTGCTGAAGCAACGGGGAAAGTCAAAATTTATTTTATGCATCGTTGCACAAATGTAGATTTAGATAATCAAGTGTTAACTATAAAAGACGAGCAGAATGGTACGGAGTTTCAGGTGCATTCTGATGTGATTATAGGTACAGATGGGGCTCCTTCCGCAATAAGAAATGCTATGATTAAACTACCCCGTTTCAGTTATTCGCAAGAATATTTAGATTATGGCTACAAAGAATTGAATTTATATCCTAACAAAAAAAACGAATTTCAATTAGAACCACATGCGTTACACATTTGGCCACGCGTAAATTTCATGTTTATTGCACTTCCTAATACAGATAAAACATTTACTTGTACTTTATTTCATCCTTATGAAAGCCAAGAAAAGGTAAAAGGGCTTGATGATTTGCATGATGCTCACGAAATTGAAACCTTTTTTCATCAGTATTTTAAGGATATAGTACCTTTGATGCCGGATTATATACAGCAATTTCAGGAACATCCAACAGGTCATTTAGCGACGATACGTTGTAATCCATGGCACTATAAAAATATTTGCTTGTTAGGCGATGCAAGTCATGCGGTTGTACCATTTTTCGGGCAAGGCATGAACTGCTCTTTTGAAGATTGTGCCGAGCTGAATCGTTGTATTGATTTATATCCCAAGGACTGGAACAAGATTTTCAGAGAATTTGAGGCTCGTAGAATTGAAAATGCTAATGCTATTGCCGATTTGGCCTTAGAAAATTTTATTGAAATGCGTGAGAAAGTTGCGGACCCCAAATTTTTATTTCGTAAAAAAGTGGATATTGAACTAGAAAAACGCTTTGAGGGTAGGTATATTACCAAATATGGTATGGTAACTTTTCATACTATGCCTTACGCTCACGCAAAAAGATTAGGACAACTTCAAGATATTATTTTAGATGAGCTATGTAAAAATGCAAAAACCTTAGAGGAGGTGGATTGGGAACTAGCTCAAAATCTTATAGAAGAGTTGGTTTCATAAAAAAATAAAAGGGGTTTCTTTTGAGAACCCCTTTGTCTTAGATCTTTAAAGCGTTTTATTTCAGGCTGTCCAACTCTGCTTTATAAGTTTTTAATTTTTCATTTTCTTCTAAGAGTGTACAAATTTGCACAAGCGCTTTCAGCATAGTTCTTTTTTCGTCGTTATTAGCATTAAAGGAAATTTGGAAGGATTTTTCGATGTATACTAAGGCTTTACGGAAATCTGCTTTAGATTCTTCAATAAGTTTTTTGTACTCATTATTATCAGAGCTTCGGTTAGCTTTGTCGTATTTTTCTTTGCCTAAATTGTTATACAAAGCGCCGAGATTGAATAGTACATCTTTATTATTGGGATTTTTTTCTAGGATGGATTCATAGATTTTGATAGCTTTTTGGATGTCTTTACTTTCTAGGAGTTGAGCATAAGCCATTTTTAGGAGTTCATCATTTGGATTTTTTTGTATATCTTGTTCAAATTTAGCTAATGCTTTATCATAAAGGGCGGGATTGGTGGCGTAGATTAAGATTTCATTTTTTCGGATTTCATCGTTATCGGGGTATTTATTTTTCCCTTCTGTGAAGATGCGATTCATATTTTCAAAATCATTAGCGGCGGCGAACAATCTCCCTAACAAAGCATAAGCAGAGGGTATTGCGGGGTCTGCTTCTTTAGGTGGTGAAGCATTGTGCAATTTAATAGCCTTATCTAAAGATATAGCCGCTTTGCTGGAATCATTAGCTCCCGCATAACAATAACCTTCTAATAAATATACTCCATAAGTATTAGGATTTTTTTGTTCTTCAAAAATTTTAATCGCATTATCAATTAAGTTTAGGGCGGGTTTGTACATTTTTTGTTTGTATAATTCAAAAGCGGTTTGATAGAAGAGAGGTCCTAAAACAGCGTATCCCATCTTAATATCGTTTGCAAATTTTTTATCGGTATCATATTTTTTAGCGTTTTCGAAAGCATTATAAGCGTCGTTCATGATGTTGGGATACTTCATGATAAGTTCTTTTTTGCCGCTGGCTAAAATACCAATATAAGCTTGCCCTAATTTAGCATGAGCTTTGGCTAAATCTTTTTGGTCTAATAATTCGGGTTTAGCAAGTGCTTCTTGTAAGTATTGAATCGCTTTTTCGTAATCTTGGTCCTGGACAGCCATTGCGCCTGAGGTTACTTTGGAACGTTGTCCGTAGACGCATAAGGTAATACTACATAATAGACCGAATACCCAAATTTTTTTTACTAATGAAAGGTTTATCATAATAATTAACTTTTTAATTTTCAAATAATTCGTTGTTTTCATTATTAGAAGTTTCTTCGTCTTTTTCAGCAAGTTTCGCTACTGCGGCGATGTCATCCCCTTCTTTTAAACGAATTAATATTACACCTTGAGTATTTCTTCCTGCTTCACGAATGCTAGAAATTGAGGTTCTTATCATATTATTTTCTTTGGTGATAATCATGAGGTCATCGGTATCGAGAACAGATTTAATAGCAATCAGATTACCTGTTTTGGGGGTGATATTAAGGGTTTTTACACCTTTTCCACCACGATTTGTGATACGATACTCGTCAATTTTACTTCTTTTTCCATAACCTTTTTCCGAAACTACTAATAATTGCGTATCAGGGTGTTTTACAACAACCATGCCAATTACAAAATCTTTTTCTTCTAAAGAAATACCTTTCACACCAGTTGCGTTACGCCCCATATCTCGAACTTTATCTTCATTGAAACGAATTGCCATACCTTGATTTGTTGCTATAACAATTTCGTTGGTTCCATCCGTTAATTGGGCATCTATAAGTTCGTCTCCTTCTTCTATGTTAATGGCAATAATTCCTGTTGCACGCGGACGACTATAAGCTTCAACGGCTGTCTTTTTGATGATACCGTTTTTAGTGACCATCACAATATAGTGATTTTCAATAAATTGTTTGTCTTCTAAATTAGCTACATTAATAAAAGCTTTGATTTTATCATCGTTATCAATTTGGATTAAATTACGGATAGAACGACCTTTTGAGGCTTTACTTCCTTCGGGAATTTCAAATGCTTTTAACCAAAAACATTTCCCTTTTTCAGTGAAGAACAGTAAATAATTATGAGTGGAAGCAATAAATAAATGTTCAACAAAATCTTCTTCTTTAGTGGTAGTACCTTTGGCTCCTACGCCTCCTCTACCTTGTCTTTTGTAATTATTGATAGCCGTTCTTTTGATGTATCCCTCATGAGTAATGGTGATTACAACGTCTTCATTTGCAATCATATCCTCAATGCTAAAATCTTCAGCAGAATAAACAATTTGCGTTCTTCGCTGATCTCCATACTCTTTTGCGATTTCATTGAGTTCATCTTTAATAATTTGCATCCTTAAAGATTCATTGGCAAGGATTTCACGGAAGTAAGCAATTTTTTTCATAATTTCGTCGTATTCCGCACGAATTTTATCCATTTCGAGGCCTGTCAAGCGTTGTAAACGCATATCTAAAATGGCTTTAGCTTGAATTTCGGATAGGTTAAAGTTAGACATTAAGCCATTTTTAGCGACTTCGGGGGTAGCGGCGGCACGTATTAAAGCAATCACGGCATCTAAATTATCTAATGCGATGATAAGTCCTTCTAAAATATGAGCACGTTGTAAAGCTTGGTCTAAATCGTATTGAGTTCTCCGAACTACTACCTCATGGCGATGTTCTACGTAGTAAACAATTAAATCTTTAAGGTTCAAGGTCATCGGGCGACCTTTTACAAGTGCTACATTATTTACACCAAAAGAAGTTTGTAAGGCTGTATTTTTGTATAGTTGGTTAAGTACTACGTTTGCATCACCATCTTTTTTTACTTCTACGACGATACGTAAGCCCTCTCTATCGGATTCATCCCGCACTTCGGAGATGCTATCTAATTTTCCTTCTTTCATGAGTTCGGCAATTTTAGCCACTAAACTGGCTTTATTGACCATGTAGGGGATTTCCTTGATAATAATTTTTTCTTTTCCTAATTTGTTGGTTTCAATTTGGGCTAATGCTCTTATGATAACTTTACCTCTTCCTGTTAAGAAGGCATCACGAACGCCATCATAACCATAGATAATTCCGCCTGTTGGGAAATCAGGAGCTTTAATATACTTCATGAGTTCATTTATGGTAATGTTACGGTTGTCAATATAAGCACAAATACCTTGTACAACCTCCCTTAGATTATGGGGAGCCATGTTGGTTGCCATGCCGACTGCAATACCAGAAGAACCATTAACTAATAGATTAGGTATTTTGGCAGGTAAAACGGAGGGTTCTTGTAAAGAGTCATCGAAATTTGGTACAAAATTGACGGTATTTTTTTCAATATCTACGAGCATTTCTTCTGCAATTTTGCGAAGTCTTGCTTCGGTGTAACGCATTGCGGCAGGGCTATCTCCATCAATAGAACCAAAATTCCCTTGACCATCTACTAATGGGTACCGCAATGACCACTCCTGTGCCATACGTACCATTGTATCGTATACTGCACTGTCTCCATGTGGGTGGTATTTTCCCAATACTTCCCCTACAATTCTTGCTGATTTTTTATAAGGTCGATTGGAAGTTAATCCTAAATCAGACATTCCATAAAGTACTCGCCTGTGCACAGGTTTCAAACCGTCTCTTACATCTGGCAATGCCCTAGAAACAATAACAGACATAGAATAGTCAATGTAGGCAGTTCGCATCTCATCTTCTATGCCTTTTATGATGATTTTTTCGTTATTCTCCATTGATATATCTAAACGCAAAAATAAAAGTTTATAGCTTAATCGCAAAATTTTGTGATTGAATGTTTTTCTTTTTATTTTGCATTTATGAATTTGAACTGGACTATCGCATTTCCAAGACCCTATTTCCCTTTTGAGTTATCATACAAAGACCAATTTTTTTTAATAGGTTCATGTTTCACTGAGCATATAGGTAAGTTCTTGCAACAACTTAAATTTAAAGTTACCCAAAATCCCGCTGGAATTTTATTTGACCCGCATTCTATTGCATTTCATTTATTTAATTGGGCAAGAGGTATTTATCCTACTTCGGAAGAACTGTTTTTAGATAATGAACTGTGGCATCATTGGAAATATCATACCCAGTTTTCTTCTACTAATTTCCATGAATCTTATCAAAAAATTTATGATGCTTCGCACCAAGCAATTTTATTTTTAAAGCAATCTACCTGGTTAGTGGTTACGCTTGGTAGTTCGTATACTTATAAACTCGATGAAGGCATTCCTGTAGAGCATTATCAAAAATTTGGAGTAGGATATGCAGTGGCGAACTGTCATAAATGCCCCAATACCTGGTTCCAAAAGTATTTAAATCCTATTCATGAAACGTATCAATTGTTAAATGAAGCTTTTAATGAGGTACTTAAAGTTAACCCTAAAATTCGTTTTTTAGTGAATATCAGCCCTGTAAGGCATTTAAGAGATGGAGTGGTTGAAAACAACCGAAGCAAAGCTCGCTTATTAGAAGCAGTACATCAATTAGTAGAAAATAGGAAGGATACTTTTTACTTACCTTCCTACGAACTGGTTATTGATGTTTTGCGAGATTATCGTTTTTATGATTTAGATAAGGCACATCCTAACTATGAAGCTACCCAATGGGTTCTAAATTACTTTGTAGAGCATTATTTTTCTAAGGAATGTCAAGAGCAAATCAAAAAAATTCAAGATATTATTACGGCATACCACCATCAGCCAAGAAATCCTGATACGGTTGCCCATCAGCAATTTTTAGCTTCTTACTTAGAAAAAACTTTGCAAATGCAAAAAGTATTACCTGATTTGGACTGGGGCAATGAATTACGATATTTTGGGAGAGAGTAAATCATTCCAGTCTAATTATTTCTAGATCGTCAAAATAAGCAGGACTTTCTCCATAATTATAACAGTTTACTTTAAGGGTTTCGTTCTCAAGTTCTTTAGGGACAGTCAATTCGTATTCCATTAAATACCAATCGGAGTTAGGAATACTTTGAAAATTTTCAACTTTAATTTTCCCTTTCCATTCATTTCCTATGACGAGCAGGCATTTTTTATCTTGAGTAAGACATTTCACTTGAATTTTAAATTTTTCTCCTTCAAAAACTTTGGAGAGTATTAAATCAAAACCTCCACGTTGTTTATCAAGTTTGATGGAATATTTGCCTGAAAAAGCTTTTTTGTTTGTTCGTAATTTAGGTTTAGATGCGCCGTATTGTTCGTAATTAGTTTTTAAGAAAAAGGTATTACGAGGGTGAATATTTTCTACATCACAAATAATTCTTTTCGCATTTTTAAAAAGTTTAATGGAGCTATCAATATTTACATAAACTCCTAACTTAGCATGGTGATAATCAGGTATATCAATCTTTTCCCAGTAACCAGCGGGTAACCTAGTCTTTAAGAAAATAGCCCAATAAGATTTTGCGGTCATTCCATCGTGATGTAGAATATGGGTATTAAATTGATAAATTTGAAATATTTGTAAAAAAATCAAAAAAAAGTTTAGTACAGTAAAAGTGATTTTAATTTTTTGTTTTTGTGAAAGGATGTACTGAATGAAAAGAGCCATTGGCATAGCGGCTACTGCATAAGATTCTACGAAGGCTCTATTTCCAAGAGTTCCACCATACCACCAACACCACCATGAAGAAATAATGTAAATATTAACTACTAAAAATGATAAAATGCCTAATTTAAAATTCTTGAATAAAGGGTCTTTGAATAAAAAAAACAAACCTAAATAGGCAAATAAAATGATAGGAGTATAAACAAAAAGTCCTTTTCTAAAACTAAAAAGACTATTAAAAATTTGAGGGTTGTTAAAGAAGAAGGTTTCATTTTGGTAGGCGTAGTAATAGTAATATCCTGTTGTTATTTTCCAATAGAGAAATTGAGGTAGCCAAACGGTGATGCTTATTAAAGTTATGAAAAGAATAAGGGGAGTTCGTTTTAAAAAGAATACGATTTTATCAAAGAGGCTTCTCCAGTCATGGACTTGATAAAAAATAAAAAAAAGTACAATAACGATATTCGTGGCTCTCACTAAGCTAATCAATCCAGTAAGAAGCCCTAATAATAACGACCATTTGATATTAGGTTTTTCATGCCATTTAATGGTATAGTATATGAAAGCCGCCATCAAAGCTACTAAAAAATTATGCGGCATAACCGCTTCTATGGAAGCATAGTACAGCCAGTTTGTTCCTAATCCCAACAACAGTAAAGTATAACCTACAATTTTATCATCAAAAAACAAAGAAAGTATTTTTCGTAAGTAGTAAAGCCCTAAAAAGAAATAAATAAGACCTCCAATAAGAATAGCAGAAGAATATAAAGAAGTATAACCTTCGGTGTTAAGTCCGAGAATTATAGACAAAAAATGAGCTATCAAAAAAAAAGGTGAGTAAAGTATTGCAAGCCCCATAGTAGTTTTGGAAACTCTCTTTCCATCATCGGTCATGAGAGTCCACATATATTTTTGTTTTTCAGGGTCTTTATCTAAAAATGAGAAAGTCCAGTCTTTATAAATAAAGGTAGCGGGAAGGTAGGAATAATAACTAACCACATCATAAATAATAACTTTTTCAGGTTTTTTCCATAGTTCATCAATAGAAACAATAATGGTAGAAGTGATTACGCAAATGAAAATGATAATAGTAGAAAACGAAGTGTTTTTAAATTGAAAAATTCTTTTCATGATTTTTAGCGGAATAAGTTATACTTTATAATACACCATAAAGCTCTCAATCCATCTTTAATGAATTTAATTTTTTTTCCTTCCCCTTGCCCTCTTGGATGATATGAAATACCTACTTCATAAATACGGATGTTTTTCAATTTAGCAAGTTTAGCAGTAATTTCAGGCTCAAAACCAAATCTATCCTCTTCGATTTTGATGGATTTAATAATTTCGGAACGAAAAACTTTATAACAAGTTTCCATGTCTGTTAGATAAAGATTGGTAAAAATATTAGAAACAAAAGTTAAAAATCGGTTTCCATAATTATGGAAAAATGAAGTTACACGGTGAGGTTTATCACTTATAAATCTAGAACCATATACTACATCGGCTAGTCCTTCTAATAAAGGTTTCAGTAGATAAGGATATTCGTTGGGGTCATATTCTAAATCTGCATCTTGAATAATAATGAAATCGCCTTGCGCAAATTCTATACCTTTCCTTATAGCCGCTCCTTTACCTTGATTTTTTTCTTGAGTATAAACTCTTAAATTGACTTCTGGGAAGTCCTTTTTAAACATTTCTATCTTTTTCAGTGTATTGTCTTTTGAACAATCGTTGATAATAACAATTTCAGTCTTATAGCCATTAAGGTCAACATGAATGATTTTGTGTAAAATTTCGTAAATGGTATTTTCTTCGTTGTAAGCGGGTATAATAATGGAAAGCATAATTTAATTTGCAAAAATAAATAAATTAGTTTTAATTTGTTCTTAAAAATTATGCTCAAAGAAGAATTACAACGAAAAATTGATATAAAAACCAAGCCGCTGGGTGCTTTGGGAGTATTAGAAAAAATAGCTTTACAAGTTGGATTGATACAAAATAGTTTGTTTCCCCGATTGATATTTCCTACGATTGTTGTTTTTGCAGGTGACCATGGAATTGCTAAAGAGGGAGTTAGTGCTTATCCACAAGAGGTTACTTATCAAATGGTACTAAATTTCTTGAAGGGAGGTGCCGCTATCAATGTGTTTTGTAGACAGAATCATATCCATCTTCATATTGTGGATGCGGGCGTAAATTTTAATTTTTCTTCTAATCACCATCTAATTCATGCTAAAATTGATTATGGAACGCAAAGCTTTCTCTCTCAAAAAGCGATGACGCTTTCTCAATTGAATCAATGTTTTGAGAAAGGAAGAGAGGTTGTTCATCAAATTGCGAGTGAAGGTTGTAATGTTATAGGTTTTGGGGAGATGGGTATTGCTAATACTTCTTCTGCGTCTATGTTGATGAGTTATTTATGCAATATTCCATTAGAAAGGTGTGTAGGTAGAGGGACTGGACTCAATGACGCACAATTGCAACAAAAAATCCATATTTTATCCAAAGCACAACAATTTCATGGAAAAATAGAGGACCCAAAAGAAGTTTTACAGACTTTTGGCGGTTTTGAAATTGCACAAATGGTCTCTGCTATGCTAACTGCTTTTGAAAAGAATATGATAATTCTGGTAGATGGTTTTATAGCAAGTAGTGCGTTTTTAGTTGCTTATAAATTAAACTCAAGTATCAAAAGCCATGCTATTTTTTGTCATTTAAGTGATGAAGCGGGGCATAGTAATCTGTTGGAATATTTACAAGTTGAACCTTTGCTAAAGTTGGGGATGCGATTAGGTGAGGGAACAGGTTGTGCTGTGGCTTATCCGATTTTACAAAGTGCGGTTAGTTTTCTTAATGAAATGGCAAGTTTTGCTAGTGCAGGAGTGAGTAATAAAAAACCATGAAACAAGAAATACGTATTTTTTTTACGGCGTTAATGTTTTATACGCGTATTCCCTGCCCATCTACTACCGACCATTCTCCAGATTACCTCAACAAAGCTACACGATATTTCCCTCTTATAGGGTGGATTGTTGGCGGAATTTCCGCTATATTTTTTTATATTGGGGCATGGTTGTTCTCTTTAGAAATAGGTGTTATTTTTTCGCTTGCGGGGGGCGTTATCGTTACAGGAGCCTTTCATGAAGATGGTTTTGCGGACACGTTCGATGGTTTCGGAGGTGGTTGGAATAAAAAACAAATCCTTGAAATCATGAAAGATAGCCGTATAGGAACTTATGGTGTCATTGCAATCATTGCCTTATTTTCTCTAAAATTTTACTCGTTACATGGGCTACTCTCCCGAATTGAAGATACTCGTAATGAGGTTTTCATACTTCTGATATTTACGACTTATCATGCTTTAGCGCGACTTACAGCCGCTAATGTCATTTTTACTACTTCATACGCACGTGAAGACGAAACAAGTAAAATGAAACCTATTGCAATGGCTTATACGTATAAAGAAATCATGGGTGCTTATATCTGTGGTTTATTACCTTTGCTTAGCTTATGTCTGTTTTTTAATTTACTATTTGTTTGGGCTATCTTTCCACTTGTGGTGCTTTTTTATTTAGCAAAACGTTATTTTCAAAAGTGGATTGGTGGTTATACAGGCGATTGTTTAGGTGCTGTTGAACAAATGGCAGAGTGCATAACTCTTTTAGTTTTTTTTGTTTTATGGAAGTATATGTAATACGGCATACACCAGTTGCGGTAGAAAAAGGTATTTGCTACGGGCAAACGGATGTTCCCTTAGCGGATACTTTTGTACAGGATATCCAATTTTTTCAAAATGAATTACCTAAAGATTTTGACAAAGTATTTTGTAGCCCATTGATTCGTTGTAAGAAATTGGCATATGAATTAGGATTTCAAGATATTATTTACGAGAATGCTTTAATGGAAATGAACTTTGGTAATTGGGAAAACCAAAAATGGAACCATATCAACCCCGTAGAACTTGAACGGTGGATGATCGATTTCGTTAATGTCAGAACTCCAAATGGTGAAAACTTGTTTGATTTGTACAATAGAGTGGAACTTTTTCTGAATAACTTAATTAAGCAAGAATATCAAAAAGTTTTGCTTATTACGCATGCAGGGGTAATACGTTGTATTATGGCTTATTATTTTAAAATTCCTCTTCAAAATCTATTTAAGATGACTATTGATTTTCAACAGATTTTCATATTTGATTTTTCAAACTAATGTGGTATTTTGTGAAGGAGTTCAGACAACACTTTTGGGGGGATAGTATGTCCTCCTTGGAACATTATAACTTGATAATCAATAGATTGTTTTTGGAGCCATTCTTGTATAGCTTGAGGGTTTACCCATTTAGCATAGGGGTCGTCTTCAGCATAAACTAACCATAATTTTTCTACGTAAAAGGATTGTATAGGTTCTAATGGAATACTTCCCGCCCAAACCACAAAGTTATCTACTATAATTTTTTGTTGCTGAACCCATCGCCAGGCTGTTGCAACGCCTTGAGAAAAACCTAAAACATTGACAAATTGTAAATTTTTTATCGGTTTTATTAACTCTTGGTAAACTTTGTTGAGATACAGGTGTTGTTCTTGAATATCTAATAAGCGGTCTTCTTTGGTCATCCAGGATGCCCCAACCTTCTCGTATTGAGGATCCAAATAAAAACGAGAAAGAGCCTCGGGAACAATCACTAATGTATCTTCTTGGAATAAGGGCTCAAGTTTAGGCAAAAAATATTGTCCGAGCATACCATAGCCATGTAAGCAAATCCAGCAGGTTTTTATGTCATCATTTGGCACTTGATTCAAGAAAATCCTTGCTTGCTTTTGAATAGGTAAATAAATTTTTTCCATTTGATTTTCACACAAATATAAATCAAAACAAATCATATAGTCAATTGTATGTTCATATAAATAAAAATGGCACTAATTTTGTCATGAAATAAGAAATTAAGTTTTAATTATTTATGAGAAAAATAGCATTTTTAGCAGTTTTGTTAGGTTTAATGAGTGCCCAAGTGATGGCACAAATTTCAGCAGGTGCTATTTATTCAGGTGGTAAATTAGGTTTCAGTTCTAGTTCTGGGAAATCTACTGTGAAAACTAGTAGCACAGTTGTTGAAACAAAACAACCTAATACAACTAGTTTTGAGTTTGCACCGGGGGGAGGTTACATTCTTTCGGACAAATTAGGCGTAGGTTTAAATTTAGGGTTCAGTAATAGTGTAACTAAAGTAGATAGTACGAATTACAGTGACAAAACTACGTATAGTAATTTATTTATCAATCCTTATCTACGTTACTACATGATGTTGGATGATAATTTTGGATTTACAGGAACTTTTAATGTTCGTTTTGGTACAGGTAGTTCAAAAAGTGAAACTAAAACAGTAAGTGTAACTACTACTGTTGAGGGTCCCAAATTATCTAATCTTTCTATCGGAATTACACCTGGTATCATTTATTTTCCTACTAGTAAAATTGGCTTAGAAGCGAATATTGGATTTTTAGGTTTCACTTCCAATACATCTAAGTCAGAGGGAACTAATATAACAACAACCAGTACTAATTCAAAATTTGGTTTAAATGTAGATACATTCACTCCTGCATTTAACGTAGGTTTCTTTTATTACTTAGGAGGGGAGTAATTTATTTATCAGTGAAATAGTGAAGGGCTATCTTGTTAAAGATAGCTCTTTTTTTTTGAAAGCAGTAGAATATGGGAGTAGTTCGACTTGGTTCGACAAGCTCACCAACCTTGGTTCGACAAGCTCACCAACCGAGTTCACTAATCTAGCGAAGCGAACTATATAACTATTGGAACATGTTGAATCAAAATGAAAGCCACCTTAATAGGTGGCAGATGTAAACTAAAACTAAAAAAAGAGTATTAATTAGTTTTCTGGTTTCACACCTGTCTTTTTTAAGTAATCTAAAATCTGGGCGGAGTTTTTATCGTTGGGGTCTAAATTAACGGCTTTTTCTGCGTATTTATAAGCTTTTGGGTTATCTTTGGTATCATAGTAGTAGAATGCTAAATAAGCGAAACTTCTTGCTCTTTCTTTTTTATATTTGTCGGGCTCATTTTCTGTAAGTTCAATAATTTTTTCATAGTAAGGTTTGGCTAGAAATAATTTAGTGTCGGGGTCTTTTTTACCTGTTACGTAGGCTAGTTGTTGGTAAGCGGGGAGAAAATCAGGTTTTAATTCTACAACTTTTTTGTAGTTCTCTTCCGATTTATCATAATCAGCTAAATTTTGATAGGCTCTACCGAGCATGTAGTAGTCTTTTTGGTTAGGTTTTTGAGCTAATGCTTTCTCGTATGCAGAAGCGGCTTTTTGCCAACTTTTTATTTCAGACCAACAATCACCGATGGTAGAATAATAATTTAAGTTAGGGTCCATTTGCATAGCTTTTTCATAGTAGGCTACTGCTAATGAGTCTTGGTTGGAGTTATCCAAAGCTTTTGCATAGTTTTCGTAATCTTTAGCAATTTGATTTTCTGGTTTTACTCTCGCAAAATATTTATCTAAGGCTTTGAGCCCTTCGCTGTAATTTTTGAGTTCTATATAAGAATATCCTAAGAGACGTAGTAATACATTCGTAATAGTATCTTTTAGAACGGTATTGATTTGGTTGACTGCTTCTTGGTATTCTTTACTTAAATATAAGAATTGGCAATAACGCACTTGTGCTTGTAAATCACCTTCTGTTTTTTGTACGTAGGATTTATAGTTATCTTTAGCTTCTTTATATCGCCCTGCACGGAAATATAGTTCTCCCATTTCACGATATGCGGGAGCAAAGTTAGGGTCTAATTGGATACATTTTTTAAAGGATTCTGCACCTTCGTTGTATTTTTTTTCTTTTAAAAGTAGTTTTCCTATTTTATAGTGTGCTTTTACTAAATTAGGATTTACGTTTACAGCGTTTTTATATTCTGTTAGGGCGAGTTCATTGACGTTTTGTTTTTCCCATAAATCACCGAGAGCTGTATAAATATTAGCGTTTTTACTGTCCATAGTTTTAGCTTTGGTTAGTAATTTGGTAGCTTCATCAATAAATTCACGAGAGCCTCCTTCAACATAACCTTCAGCTAGTTCTATTAACAATTCAACGTCTGAACCTCCTGATAATTCATAGGCTTTTTGAAAGTTAATTTTTGCTTCGTTTAGGTTTTTCTTTAATGCGTAATACCTACCTAAACCTAAAAAATTGTAAGGATATTTATTTTTCAGAGAAATACCTGCTTCAAATTGTTTTTTTGCGTTTTCTAATTCTTTATCTCTTGAAGCAATATCCTCTTCATAATCAATAGCTTCTTCCAGATGTATTACCCCCATGTAATAATGATATTCAGGTTTTTTCCCTGAACTCATTAAAGTTTGCAAAGCGCTTTTCGCTTTTTTGAAGTCTTCTTGGAAAATGTACTTCTTTACGTCATCAAGGGTTTGAGCGCAAGGCCATTGTATACTTAAAATGGCAATTAAAATTAAAACTATTTTTTTCATATAATTTTTCATACTTAAAAATTATGACAACTATTATTGAAGGTTTCCAGTTTTTATTTCTATCAAACGAATAGGTTTATGAACAGGTAACAAATCCGCTTTATAGATTAACCTTTGCCCTTCTCTTCCTGCAAGAAAAGATACAAAACCCGTGCCGAGACCTGTTCTTGCTTCTCTACTTAATGCATAAACATTTCTAATAAATGGATACTCACCATTTTGTAAATAAAATAGATAAGGGCGACGGTACTCTTTGTCTTCTCCAATAATATGGACAACTTCAATTTTAGAGAGGAATTTGTTGGCTGTTGAGTCTTCCATATCGGCAATCCATGCTAATGGAATTAGCCCTAAAGCACTTTTATTTTGGCTAACGTAATCAATAACTTTTTCATTGCTACCCGTTGAAAAACTGTTTTTTGGTAAAGGTTGGTTTTGATTGATACTATCGATGACATAAGCTACCACACTAGAGCCTGGGTGGTCAAATACAAGGTTTATACTGTCTTTTCTATTTTTGTTTTTTCCTATTTCTTTCCAAGTGGTAACTTTACCGGAAAGGATATTTTTTATAATTTCGTGGGGGATAGCGGTATCGGGGTTTTCTTTGTGGACAATGAAAGCAATACCTTCTACAGCGATTTGTGTTGCACGGGGCTTAATTTTGATGTTTTCAAAGTATTTCATTTCTTCTTCGTTGAATAATCTGGGGATAATTGCTATCCTGACGCTGTCTTTCACCAGTAAATCCATAGCTTCTACTTCGGATACATAAAAAGGTTTAATTTTAGCTTTGGGATAAGTAGCTTCAAAAACTTGTATTGCAGATTGCAGAATAGGTTGATAGGAAATGTCTACGGCAATAGCAATTTCGCCACTAGTAGCAGTATCCGTAGAGTTACTAGGTGGATTACAGGCTATGATGCCCTTTAAAAATATCAGTACAATGTAAATTTTAGGTATTTTATTCATACCGCAAAACTAAAATTTTTTTAGTATTACCACAAATGAAAAACTTTTAATTAAATAAAAAATTTATAATCCGAGGGATTTTAAAAAAAAGTAAGTTAAAGCGGATACGGATGCGGATGCAGGGATAGTAAATATCCAAGCTTTTAGTATGTTTCTAGCGACTCCCCATTTGACTGCGGTAGGTCTATTTCTTGCGCCCACACCGAAGATGGAGCCTGTAATGGTATGGGTAGTAGAAACTGGAATTCCGACTATTGCAACACCAAATAAAGTAAAAGCCCCAGCGGATTCTGCACAAAATCCTTCAAAAGGTTTAAGTTTAGTAATTTTTTCTCCCATAGTTTTTACGATTTTCCAGCCTCCCATGATCGTGCCGAGCCCCATGGCAGAATAACAAGCTAATGCAATCCAACCTGGCATAGGGTCTGATTGAGAAATTCCTCCCGAAACAATCATTGCCGCATAGATAAGCCCCATGGATTTTTGAGCGTCATTTCCACCATGCCCAATACTGAACGATGCGGCTGAAAAAAGTTGAAAGAAACGAAACCATCGATCTACACTTCTCGGATGCTTTTTTTTAACTATTAAAATGACAGTTCCGCTGATAATCCACGCGATGACGAATCCAATTACAGGAGCAAGAAAAATGAAAGCAAAAATTTTGATGATGTTAGCCCATTGAACGCTATCGAAGCCAGCACCCATCAAAGCTGAACCCATAAACCCTCCGATTAATGCGTGAGATGAAGAGGATGGAATACCTTGCCACCATGTTAGTAAATTCCAAAAAATAGCCCCTACAATTCCGCTTCCAATGACCGTTAAATTGATAGCATCCGGATTAACTATTCCTTTTCCTACCGTCGCAGCAACTTTAGGCTCAAAAACTAAATAAGCAATAAAATTGAAAAAGCCTGCAAATAAAACCGCAATAAATGGACTTAATACTCGTGTCGCTACTATCGTAGCAATAGAATTAGCCGCATCATGAAAACCATTAATGAAATCAAATATAATTACTAATGCTATAACTACTATCAAAAAAGTGGACATAAATTTTAAGCGTTTTTTGCTAATATAGTCTCAAATACAATTGCTACCTCTTCTACGTAATCCACCGCTTTCTCTAAATAGCTATAAATTTCTTTTCTCTTGAAAATCAAACCAACATTAGTCTCAGAATCAAAAAGTTCTGCTATAGCATGTTCGTAACTATTATCTGATTCAAATTCTGCTTCTTTTAAGTTATGGATAAGTGTTTTAATTTTTTCACGATTCTTTAAATCTCGTAATTCAAACATCAATTGATGTATATCTTTTGATATATTTACTAAAATTTCAGCGTGTTTATGAATATTAGGTAAATCAGGTGATATTTTATAAAGCATAATACGCTTGGCACTTCCATAAATAGCATCTACAATATCATCTAACGCAGTAATTAAACCATGTATATCTTCTCTATCAAGGGGAGTCAAGAAAGTAGATAATAACTCTTTATAGGTATGAATAGTAATATCATCTCCTATTTGTTCTAAGTGTTCTAATTTCTCGTAAATTTTAAATTTTTGAGAAGAATCAGCGTTGATAAATTCCTGAAACGTTTTTGAAGTTTCTATAAGATTAGAAGACGCTTTTTCAAATAATGGATAAAACTTTTTCTCTTTTGGTGTGATTAAACCCGATAGGAAATCAAATATCATAATTTTGGAGCAAAAATAAGCGTTTAATCCACAACTTAAAAAAAAAATATTTTTTTAATAAATTGATTTTCAATATTTTATTTTTTCAATTTTTAAAAAATTTTGGTCTATGACTTACTGATTATTATCAATTGATTTTGGTTATTGATATATTCATAATTCATAAGTATTATGCAATTTTTTCTAAAAAAATTTTTTATACAATTAAGTGCGATACTCGATTTTTTTGAATTCTAATAATTTAATATCGCAAATTATGAAACTATTTTAATTTATTTTTATATTAAATTTTTGCGATTGAAAAATTAAAAAAAATAATAAAAAAAATTTGATTTTGAAATGAAAATCTTCTTAATATTGCAGTTTAAGAGAAATTTGCTTTAATATGAAATATAGTAGTTTAATAATTGCCTTGCTTTGGTTTTATGGGGGATATATTCAGGCTCAATTGGTAACAACTGCGCCGCCCTTTAATCCTAATGACCCACTCTTTCAACAAAGAGCAAACGCAAAGATTCAACAAACGCAAATGATTTTAGATGGTGTGATTCCACCTCCCAAAGGAGGAGGACTTTCGCCATTAGCACCTGAACAGGATTGTAATAATGCAATTCCTGTTTGTCAGCAAACTTATACGCAAAACGTTTCTTATTCAGGTTATGGACCTTTTAGGGATATTGCTCCGAATACTACTTGCTTACTTACTGGAGAAACTAACTCCGTTTGGTACATCTTTACGGTTCAAAACTCGGGTTCCTTTATATTTACCATTCAAACAGGGCAAGACTACGATTTTGCTTTGTATAACATTACCGGAACAAGTTGCAGTGCTATCCCTAGTTTAACTCCTGTTCGTTGTAACTATTCTGCTCAGTACGGACAAACAGGGCTTACGCTGCCTACACAAGCTGGTAACTTAAGTTATAATGCTTCTCAGTCCCCTTTTATGCCCGGTGTGAATGTTACCACAGGGCAAACTTATGTTTTGATTGTTAATAACTTTACAGGGAATACTACGGGTTATACCATTACTTTCGGTGGTACCGCTTCAATCTTCGACCAATCGGCTCCAACCATCGCTTCTGTGAATACTACTTGCCCCCCTGTCAACCAAATTACTTTAAATTTTAGTGAAAATATTCGTTGTGCTTCTATTACAGGAACCGGCTCTGAATTTTCTATTACAGGACCCCAAGCCGTAACGGTAACCTCTGCTTCTGGTGTAGGATGTGGTACCGCCGCTTTCACTAACCAAATTACTATCAATACGAATGCGATTATTACTCCCGGTACTTATACCATTACCATTAACAACGGTTCAGATGGTAACACTTTTTTAGATAACTGTAATAATGCCATGGCAGCAGGCACTCAAGTTACTTTCACGGTGGCTCCTTCTGTAACCATAACAGGTCCTACAAGTATGTGTAAAGGGGATAATATTACCTTAACCGCTAACCCTTCTGGCGCAACTTCCTATTCCTGGAATACGGGTGCTACTTCTCAGTCTATAAATGTTTCTCCAGTCGTTAATACTACTTACACTGTAACCATGATTGCTAATGGTTGTACTACGACAGCTAACCATACCGTTACAGTGATAGAAGATATTCAAGCTTTTGTAACACCCGCTAATGTTACGATTTGTGGTTCAGGGACTACCGTTTTAACGGCAACTGCTTTGTTTGGAGGGTCGCCTTGCCCGGATTGTAATTATACATGGTCTCATGGACCCGTGCAAAATGGTGTGCCAAGCTCTTCGGTGACTGTTGGTCCTGGTTCTTATACAGTAACCGTAACCCGAACAGGTTTTACTTGTCCTCCTGGTATTGCTACTGCCAACGTAAATACTACATCAGGCGTTCCTGGTCCTACTTGTAACAATATTTACGTAACTCCTAATGGTACAGGCACCGGTTTAACGCCCAGCTCTCCTACGAATTTAGCCAATGCACTTTCGCTCGCTCAATGTAATAACGCTACCATTAAAATGGCTGTCGGAGACTATGAAATCACCGAACCTATCGTCATCGGCTCTTATACTACATTGGAAGGGGGATACAATACCTCTTTCACCCAAAAAACTTCTTCTCAAAATACCACAGGAGCTTTCCCTGACCGTGGAACTAGAATTATTCGTAAAAATACCCAAGTAGACCCCGGTTCACCTGGCTTCCCTATCCCTGCAGTAGGCAACTCTTTAAATCCCCGCTCAACAGCTATCTCTGTGTTAGCAGGCTCCCAATATTTTAGAATACAAGATTTACGCATAGAATGCGAAAATTTCCCAGCGGGTACACGCGTAACCAATTACGGTATTTATGTAGGCAATGGTTGTTCGAATTATAACATAGTACGATGCTATGTAGATGCAGGGCAGGGCGCTCCTGGTATCAACGGAACGAATGGAACGGGTTTCTCTGGTACTGCTTCCGATAGAGCCGCCGATGGGTCCGATTCAAACTCCCAAGCTGGAGCTAGTGGTGGAGGTATACCAGGTGCAGCAAGATCTGGTGGCGCTGGTGGTAATGGTGGTAATGGCGGTAGTAATAATGGGCAAAATGGTATTCAAGGAAGAGACCATCTGGGTAACCTATATGGTACAAATGGTATAAATACAACACCTGGTTCATCAGGAGCAGGTGGTAATTTCTGGTGTGGAAATGAAGCTGGATGTGATAGTGATGCCAGTGATGGATGCGCAACGAATGGGTGTGGACCTGGTAACAGAGGAAAAAATGGTGTCAATGGGCAAGATGGTACGGATGGTACGGATGGTACGGATGGTTCTGCTGGATCTTTTGCTGGTGGTTACTTTATCGTTGGAGGAAACGGTACATCGGGAACTAACGCATTGACTGATGGCGGCGGTGGCGGCGGTGGCGGTGGTGGCGGCGGCGACAATTCTTGTGGTTTTTTTGATATTAATCAAGACCCTGGTAGAGGTGGTGGAGGTGGTGGTCAAGGAGGGCTTAAAGCATTTACACCCGGTACAGGAGGTATAGCTGGTGGCGGTGCTTTCGCTATCTTTACTGTCAATACAGGTGCTTCTTCCAATATACAGGATTGCCAGTTATTTGCGGTGGCAGGTCCAGGGGGAGTTGGCGGTACAAGAGGTCTCGGGCAATTAGGGGGTAATGGTGGAATTGGTTCTTCCGGTTGTGATCAGGCAAGAGGTGGTGATGGTGGTAAAGGTGGGCGTGGCGGGAACTCCGGAAAAGGTGGAAACGGTGCTGACGGGCAAGCCTGCCTTGCGTGTAATCTCGTAGGTACTACCCTTAATACCATTACCTATAATGCAGTTAATCTCACACTTCAGCAACGTGTCGTTATAGATAATATTCAATGTACTAACCAAAATATCAACATGACTACAAATAGTGGGGCTCCTAATTGGTTGAGTTTGGGCGCAGGAGCTACCACAGCAACCCCCTCTCCCGCTAATCCGATTACTACTCAATATACTACTACGGGAAGAAAAACTTTACAATTAGCTCCCGCAGACAATTACACAGATTTCGTAGACATTGCCATTAACCCAACCTCTGTTGCTCCAACTATTGTTTCTTCGGATAACTTGTTATGTCCAGGAGGTACAGGTTTTTATGCCGCAGGTCCTATTACAGGTGTAACTTATCAATGGGAAGTGTATCCACAAGGTAATCCTGCTGGGGTTTTCCATACCGATAATGATGACAGTACTACCGTAGTATTTCCTGTAACTCCTGGCGTTTATGTAGTAAAATTAACAGTAACATCCATTTGTTGTGGAAATACAGCATCTGTAACTTATAACGTAACGATTAAAAATCTTACAGCTCCAATTATCAACGCAAACCCTAATCCGATTTGCCCAGGAGAAAATACTACTTTATCCGTGAATGTTCCTGGGGCTCAAGCTTATTTATGGAGTACAGGAGCTTTGACTTCCTCCATTACCGTAAATCCTACGACAACAACCAACTATACAGTAAATGTGGTGGATGCGGATGGTTGTGCATTACCTCAAGCATCGGCTACGGTAACTGTAAAGCCTGAACCCACTATTGCTTCCATAACAGGAAATAACACAGTTTGTAATGGGCAACAAGTAACTTTGACAGCGACCAGTGCCC